>JAMHVA010000334.1:0-7474 GCA_035904625.1 Alphaproteobacteria bacterium
AACTGCACAGGAACCGTCTCCATCTGACCACTCGCAACAAGTCGCGGTAGGATAGGTTTCGCAAAAGGCGCGGCACGCGCCAGAGTTGCCAGTGACTGTTGAATCTATAGGGGTGTTCAACGGGTTACAGGTCATGCCTCCCATCATTGCCCCGCAGCCGCCCCCGCCCGGGAAAAACTCAAGCGCCCCCGCCTCTCCTGCGGGTGATGTACAGGCCGCACGCACCGGCAACGGCGCATACACAAAGATCGCAAGGAACAGAACCGAAAGAAATACCGATTTTACCATAAAGAGTAATACTCCACGAATGCTGCGTATGCGTACGCGCCATCCTCACCCCTTATAATAAAGCATCTTGTTTAAACTATTCGGAATCAAGAATTGCCGAGAGATTCCGTCCCCCTGTAAAAAACTATACTTTGGAATAGGAAATTAACTTCCCAAAAAGGGATGTTTTGTTATCATGAAGTAGCACAACACAACAAACGTGGTTGTCATCATGCGTTGGACCGGTATACGGCTGCTTCTAAGCGTAATACTTCTCTCTTCCGGCCTCGCTCCCCTTTCAGCACAGGCCGCGGAAACCCAGCCCGGCGACGCCTGCAGCGTGGCAGGCCAGTCTCGCCATGTCGGCGGGCCCGAAAGCGCAGTGGCGGGTTATACCCTTGTTTGTAATGGCACAATCTGGGTGGCGGTCAAAGAGTGGGACCCCGCCTCGGGTCAAACCCTCTTTCAGGTCGGAAATGATAACGGCAGCTGCACGGCGGCCAAGAATGGCCGCATCCGTTTCGACAGCAATGATGATCCCCCCTGGCAATATTGCGATGGGTTAGCGTGGCACCCTTTTAAGCAACCCCGGTGCCAGAACAATGGTACCGGGGGATGTTTCCTGGATCCGCAGCGCATGAACAGCGATCCTGATTTCATTCCTGAAAATATTGTTTCCGGAACCAACATTCTCGGCGTTGTCGGTACGCTGGTCGAGGGCATGAACACCCTCACCATAGATGCCGGTCTCTTTGCCTCCTGTATCGTCAACAGCGCGGGCGTTGCAAAATGCTGGGGCGCGGGGACCACAGGACAGATCGGCGATAATAATTTCACCACCCCCGCAGGCCCCGTATTCGTCAGCGCGGGCAGTCTGAGCGGCACCGCATGGACGAATATAACCGTCGGGCAGACAAACAGTTGCGGCATCCGCGACAATGGCAGTGCCTGGTGCTGGGGGCAGGGCAGCTATGGCGCCATCGGCAATAACAGCACCGCCAATCAGGGTTCGCCGTCCGTTGTCAACGCAACCGGCACAACCGGCACCGCATGGACCGATATCGATGCCGGCGGCTTCCATATCTGCGGCATTCGCAATGATGGTACTGGCTGGTGCTGGGGGAACGATGGCAATGGCGGACTGGGCAATGGTGCAACCGGCGGCAACCTGAGCGCCCCCAGCCCGATCACGCTCACGGGCGTCACCGGCACCGCGTGGACCAAGATACGCAACGGATACAGCAACAGCTGCGGCATTCGCAATGACGGCACCGCATGGTGCTGGGGCTACAACTATTACGGGGCGCTGGGCAACGGCAACACCACGCAGCAAACCGCGCCGGTTGCGGTTTCAACCGCCGGTGTCAGCGGCACGTCATGGACCGATATTTCTGTCAGCATCGGCTATCATGCCTGCGGTATCCGCAATGACGGATCGATGTGGTGCTGGGGGTACGGCGAAGACGGTGAGATGGGGAACAATACATACACGGTCACCAATACGACGCCCAAACTGGTTGATACCACAGGCGTCACCGGCACCGCGTGGACCGGCGTGGCAACCCAGCAATGGTCCAGTTGCGGCATCCGTGACAACGGAACCGGATGGTGCTGGGGCTATAACACATACGGACAGCTGGGCAACGGCACGATTGCAATGGCCAGCCTGCCGCAGCAGATCAGCACATCAAATGTAACAGGAACCGCATGGACATACCTGACCGGCGGGGGATTGTATGCGTGTGGCGTCCGTAATGACGGCACTGCATGGTGCTGGGGTGATCCGACGTACGGCGCGCTGACCAATGTTGATTTTGGCGCCATTCGTGCCGTGGCGGATTAACGGGCAGATATATGCGAATAAAACGATGGCACTTCCTGATCTTCGCAATCCTGCTGCTGGCAAGCGGTGGCCGTGACGCACACGCGGCCGATCCGGCGCCGGGCGATGCCTGCACCATCAACAAAGCTGTGATTATGACGGGACAGAACAAGATGATCTGTCTGGCAGGGACATGGAATGTGCTTGAAAGTTATGACGCAACCGGCACATCGCTGACACAAATCGGTAACGACAGCGGCAGTTGCACAGCCGCAAAAAATGGCCGCGTGCGATACAGCTCCGCGCTTTCGAATATCTGGGAGTACTGCCATAACGGCTCATGGCAACCCTTCACCGAACCTGAGTGCGTTGAAAACGGAACAGGGGAATGCCATCTCGCAGCGACACGCTCGGCATCGGATGCGCACTTCCTTCCCGGGAACATCAAGAACGGCGTGAATATTCTGGGTGTCACCGGCAGCAATACCGGCGACTATGGCCCGCCCGGCACCACGTCGTACACCGCCCTTGAGGGCAAGGATCTGGCCACCAGCCTCTCCACTTCTTGCGCAATCCTGATGGATGATTCTGTCTCATGCTGGGGCGCGGGTGGCGACGGACAACTGGGCGATGGCAACAATACATCATCGCTCTCCCGCGTGATGGTCGATGACTCTGCGGTTTCCGGCAGTGCGTGGACCAAGATTGATGCAGGGTATAATCACGTCTGCGGATTGCGCAATAACGGATCAATGTGGTGCTGGGGGTACGGCGGCGACGGAGAGCTGGGACGCGGATCGGCCGCCAGCGCCAGCACGCCCGTTGAGGTCAGCACCGGCGGTGTCAGCGGTACCGCGTGGATTGATCTGATGACGGGTGCCTTCCATACCTGCGGCATTCGCGATGACCAGACGGCATGGTGCTGGGGTTATGGTGGCCGGGGACAACTGGGCCATGGCGCCAGCCCAAACCAGCAACTAACACCCGTTGCCGTCAGTTCCGGCAGCATTACCGGCACCGCATGGACGGTGACTGACGCCGGCTGGCGTGCATCATGCGGCGTGCGTAACAACGGCACGATCTGGTGCTGGGGATGGGGATTTAGCGGCATGCTCGGCGACGAAAATGCCGCTGATCACAACAGTAACGTACCCGTTGTCACCATCGGCACCGGCGTCACCGGCACCGCATGGACAGACGTAACCACCAGTGATGATGCGCACACGTGCGGCATCCGCGACAATGGCAGCGCATGGTGCTGGGGCTATGGCTCCTGGGGACGGCTGGGGCAGGGCAGCACCGCCAGCTCTGCGGTACCGGTACAGGTCGTCGCAACCGGTGTATCCGGCACCGCATGGACCAAACTGTCGGCAGGCAGTCGCCATACTTGCGGCATCCGCAATGATAATACGATCTGGTGCTGGGGGTACGGTTCGTCCGGACAGCTGGGCAACCAGAGCCCGAATGATACACAAACCACGCCTGTAAAGGCGAATGATACCGGCGTCACCGGCACCGCATGGACTAGCGTGGACGCGGGCAGCTACTATGTCTGCGGCATCCGCAATGATAATACGATCTGGTGCTGGGGCGATCCCGGCTCCGGTGTTCTGGGCCGCCCGACCTTCAGCACCCCCATCATTGTCCCGCAATAAAAACCCCGCTTTCGCGGGGCTCTTCTTCAATTTACTGGTTCATTCTGGTGAAGAAATCGTCGTTCGATTTCGTATCCTTCAATTTGTCGATCAGGAATTCGACCGCATCGACGGTACCCATCGGCGAAAGAACACGGCGCAGCATGTACATCTTGTTGAGAACATCCTTGCTGACCAGAAGCTCTTCCTTGCGGGTGCCCGATTTCTGGATATCGATCGCCGGGAAAACGCGTTTGTCGGCAATCTTGCGCTCCAGCACGATTTCCGAGTTACCAGTTCCTTTAAATTCTTCGAAGATCACTTCATCCATACGGCTGCCCGTTTCAATCAGCGCTGTCGCGATGATGGTGAGTGAACCGCCCTCTTCCGTATTACGTGCCGCACCGAAGAAGCGTTTAGGGCGTTGCAGCGCGTTGGCATCAACACCGCCGGTCAGAACTTTACCCGATGACGGCACCACAGTGTTGTAAGCACGCGCCAGACGGGTAATCGAGTCCAGCAGAACGACAACATCGCGCTTATGCTCGACCAGCCGTTTGGCTTTTTCCATCACCATTTCGGCAACAGCCACGTGACGGGTTGCGGGTTCGTCGAAGGTGGAGGAAATCACTTCGCCCTGAACGCCCTTGTCGCGGTTGCGGTCCAGCACGTTGCGCACCATGTCGGTAACCTCTTCCGGACGCTCATCGATCAACAGGATGATCAGGTACGCTTCCGGATGGTTCTGGATGATCGAATGGGCGACATCCTGCAGCATGATGGTTTTACCCACGCGCGGCGGCGCCACGATCAGCGCCCGCTGGCCAAAGCCCAGGGGAGAGACCAGCTCGATGACGCGCTGGGTCATGTTTTTCTTGGTCGGGTCTTCCAGCTCCAGCTTGATCTTCCGTTCCGGATAAAGCGGGGTCAGGTTATCGAAATTGATGCGGTGACGCAGTTTTTCCGGCGCCTCGCCATTGATCGAGCCCACCTTGAGCAAGGCAAAATAACGCTCGTTATCTTTCGGGGCGCGGATCTCGCCCTCGACGATATCACCGGTCCGCAGACCAAAACGCCGCACTTGGCTCGGGGAGACGTAAATATCATCCGGACCGGGCAGGTAATTTTCTTCCGGGCTGCGCAGGAAGCCAAACCCATCCTGCAGGACCTCCAGAACGCCGGACCCGGAAATCGGAACATTCTGTTCTGCCAGCTGTTTGAGGATCGCGAACATCATATCCTGCTTGCGCATCGCGCTGCAGTTCTCAATGCCGAGTTCTTCGCCGAATGCCAGCAAGTCTTGCGGGGATTTGGTTTTCAGATCATGAAGGTTCATCAATTGGAGGGTCCGTATCGTCGTTTTATGAGATTGAAAGGAGCGTTTTGGAGAAATTAAGGATCTGAAGGGAGAGCCGATCCTTGAAAAGTTTTCTGGCGCGTCAGGGCCGTATATGGTTTTCCGTTGTGGTTTCGTCTGCTGTGTTTCAGGAAAAATCCGTCTTACCGCCATGGGTTCCTGCGTTTCCGCGGCCCTCGCACCTGTTACTCAGGCGCGTAAAATCTTTTCTGGTGGAATTTCTTAATAAGACAATCCCTTATATCCAAGCCCGGGTCCGGCTGTCAAACGAAAAACGAATCAGGTCAAAAGGTTAACAAAGACCCGGCTCCGTCAAGCTGACCCGCCGATTCCACTGGACAGGCCCAGAAACCCAGCCCATAAATAAGGATACCAAATTCCATAAGAACAGGGAAATTTGACAAGGCCGTGGGTAAAAACACACCCGACATGTCGTTTAACGAAGAAGCCAATCCGGAAGGTCTAGGCGATGAGGTGCCCGAACCGATCCCGCGTGGCCGTTATCCGCGCTCGCTCAAGATACTGGCATTTATCCTGAATGACCTGTTCCTGACCGGCTATGCCCTGGCGCA
This sequence comes from Alphaproteobacteria bacterium, assembly GCA_035904625.1. Classification (GTDB taxonomy): domain Bacteria; phylum Pseudomonadota; class Alphaproteobacteria; order Micavibrionales; family Micavibrionaceae; genus Micavibrio_C. The sequence goes on from JAMHVA010000334.1 coordinate 5,653, forward strand.
CGCCACCCGCAAAACCCAGAAAAACGACAGCGCCAGTTACATGATCGAACAGGACCCCGAAATCTACCGCACCTGCGCCCATGTCCTGCCCGATGTCGGCATGATGTTCGATTTCGAAGCCAGAGGCAAAATGCACTGGGCCCCGCTCGAACTTCGCCTGCTGGTGCTCGACTGGCGGGGGTGGATCACAAAGCCTGAGAAAGCGCACCCGGTCATGAAGGCGGCCTTTGAAGAATTCATGGACGACATATCCCTCGCCGCCACGAATTTGCAGGGTGTACGGGTCAATTTCGAAAAAGGGATTATTCGCACAAACGACCCGATGGCGCTCTTCCGGCTGGTCAGACAGGTGATCCGCGACCGGAGCATGTTGCCCGATATTGACGACGGCGAGAAACCCCTCCGCAAGGATGGCACGCCCGCCAGAACCGCAGAGGATGATCCGGCAGAGCACAAACGACCCATCGATATGATGACCCTTTATAGCGGCCAGACCTACGACGACAACAGCTACAAAACGACCAATGACGCCCTTCCGGGCGAGGGTGAACTGCTGCACGGAATGGCGCAGCTGGGCGCAGATTACCTGATGGACGAAGACCCGGAAGGAGCGATGAACAACCTGCCGATGCGGCCCTATATCGATGCAGACGACCTCTACAGGGAGGTCTTTACGCTGAAAGGACGGATGGAAAACGGTGAATCCGTGTTCAGCCTCGACGAGGCCGAGGCCATCATTCTCGAAGAAACGACGGGGCAGCGCTACGGCGCAAATCCCTTGCTTAATCCACAATAAACAGGGCAGTATAAATCAATGAAATCAACGAACAGGGATAGTTTCGGGACAGCCTCCAAGGGCGGGCGAGACCCTTCATCGGCAGATGAATGGAAAGAAGTTTCGTGCACCGGGTCCTATCCGCGATCCTACACGCACCTGACCCACGCGCTGATCAAGATTTTCGAAGAAGCCTATATCCCGGCGACGATCTCCCATCTGGAAGAAAGTACAGGTCAATCGCTGACAGTAGCAGATCGCGAGCGCATGCACGATCATTATGCTGATCATTATATGTTCAGTTTTTATGAGCATAAGGGCTGGTCGCCGCTGATGATTGAATTGCAGGCGCTGGACGATGACGGCAAACGTGTCGATTACGCCGGTGCCGACATGTTCCAAAAGCAGATGATTTTTGATTTCTTCGAGGATATCGAGGATGCGCTGGCCGGCGTTCCCGGCGTCAAACCCGATATGCTGACCCATACGATCAAGGTACAGGGACCGGAATCGTTCCTGCGTATGATACAGGCCCTGTGTGCGCATAATCCGCAAATTCCCACCAGTGAAGCGTTCTATGACGCCATGTCGGATTATATGGCGGCAAAAGACGATGACGAGAAAACGCAGACGATCGAAGACGGTGTCGCGCTTGTCGGCATGATGAAGAACGCGCTGGAAACCGAAGGTGAAAGCATGCTCACCGATGACGAACTGGAAGCCATGCCGGTACGTGCCCACTCGCTGACGGAACTCAGCCTGTTATATGAAGCGCCGCGAACACTGAATACGTGCCCGCTGTTCTCCATGGAAAACCTGATCGCAATTGTCGAGGAAGAAACCGGGCAAACGACGTTTAGCAATCGCCGCCAGCCGCGCCCGTTCATGCACTAGAACGGTTTCAGCATCACCAGAAACACGATCAGGATCATCAGGACCGTGGGAACCTCGTTCCAGATTTTATAAAATTTCGCCGGTCTTGTATTGGCGTCGCGGGCGAACACCTTGCGCCAGCGGGCAAACAGCCCGTGGCACACCGTCATCAGC
>JAMHVA010000335.1:0-10662 GCA_035904625.1 Alphaproteobacteria bacterium
CGCACCGACATACTTCCCATGCCACCATTTCAAGGCCCGCTATCCCGGCAAGCGCGAAATCAGCTATACGGGGATTGACGGCTGTATCTTTGATAACCCCTGTATCAGCTATCTGGGAGCCATTCGCCGCATGGTGCCGCCGGGTAACAAGCTGGTGATGATCGTGCTGGGCACGGGCTATACCAACAAATCGATCAAGAAAGACGAATGGAACAGCTACGGCGCACTCGGCGTGGTTGATCCCGTCAACGACCTGCCGCTGATCAACATTTTCTTCCATGCTTCCGAGTCAGCGCTGACGGAAAGCTTCGTGGATGATCTGGGCCGCGATCTTTATGTGTTCAATGCGCCGATGTTCAACTCCCCCGACGAAAATATGCCCAGCACCCAGATCGATGACGCCAGCCCCGAGAACCTCCGCCGCCTGCGCATATTCTCGGAAACGCTGCTTGAGAATAATAAGAAACAGCTGGACGATATCTGCCATATCCTGGTGTCCAACAGAGACCGCCGCGACGAAGACCGGAATCAGGATACGATCGGCGGTAAAATGCGCCGCTATTTCGACTTTTTCGGCGACCGCGAAACTGTATAGACCGGCTTTTCAGCCGCCAGTCTTTGTTTTTTCATAAGAATCGTGGTATCCACATAGCCGTCGCGGCGCACAACACTAAAACCATGACATTTCCGCCCCTTTCTTTTAACTTTGACCACAGCGCAACTTTGCGTATAAGACATAATAACAATAAGTATGACTGAACAGGGGATCACAATGACGCAGGACACATCAACTGCGGCTGAGACACTTGAAGACAGAGCCCGTCACACGGTGTTTCTGAGAAAACCTCACATCATTGTGGCACACGGTCATGGTGGCGGCGTTCTAGGGGCAATGTACCCCGTCATGGGTGCTGCCATCGAGGAGCGTATCGAGACTCCGCTGGGTTTTGCCATTCATGTCAAAGACATTGCGTCAACCGCTGGCCCCTTCTTTACCGGCATCAGCATCCCTCACCCGGTTGATCCGACAAGACCGCGCTATAGCTGCGAACAGCTGATTTCGATCTACAGCGAAGATTGTCAGGCGATCATGCCACCGAAACCCCACCGCATTCTGAAGATGCTGTTCTCGAATGCGATCACAGCGGCAGGTCGCGTTTTCGATCCTGCGAAGCACAAGCACGACCAAAGGCGCATCCAGTCCATCAAGCGGTTATGCGATGAACTTCTGACTTATGTGCCGGACGACAAAAAGCCAATCGTCGAGAGACTGAAGGAAAAAGCCAGCACACCCTGGCTGACCAAGGGCGGCAAGGAATCAGTGCTGAAGCTCTGCGGCAAGATCAGCGAGCCCACGGCAGGCGATACGCGCAAGAAGACCACGCCTTATATGCCGTTGCCCGAGGCGATCGAACGTGTAAGGAACATCGTCACATATGTCAGCGCCCGCAGCACCACACAGCGCGGTTCGCTCAGCACGATTTTCATGCAAGTGGCGATCAAGGCCATGAACGCGCTACAGCCCTATCTTGGAACGGTCGATGACAGGCTGCACAATCCGGAGGTAAAAAAACAGATATTCCAGAAACGGATGGGCAACCTGACACTGGAACAATGTTTTGGATCGATGTATTTCTCGGCGTTCAACCCACGCGCCATGTCGTTCATGCCGATGTTTTCACGCCGCAGGAATTTACTCGACATTATGCCTGGCACTGCCGCCGTTTCCTCAAAACCGGAACGCAAGGCATGGGATGCCAATATGGCGACCACAACCAACCTGCTGGCATATCCGCCGCACAAGATGGAAGACGGTACTATCGTCATAGAAAAGGGAACAATCCATACGGCGAACTATGTCATCAGTGAAGTGATCGCCCACAAGCCGCCAGATACCGGAATCATATCCATAACCTTCAGCACCGGTCACGTCGTCACGGAACAAATGACCGACGATGAACTGATGCAATATTACGAAACCGGCGAAATCAACGAACGCTTCCTTGACGAAGCCAATGCACAGGTCAATACGGCCGCATTCATGGCAAATGCCAATCATATCGATAAGGATAACATCTTTATTCTGTCGCCGCGCATGTCGCCACTGGATGAAAAAGAGATGACCGAATTCCCGTCACGCGACATTACAGACGGCAGTCCGGAAAATATGGCCAAGATCGAAAAGCGCGCACGGCGATTTGTCGAAGAAGATGAGGACAAGATCAATCGTATCTGCCAGATTCTGGCCGATAACCTGTATTTGCTGGGCAGGATGAGCCGCGTTAAATATGACCGTGTCACCACGCGTCTGGGCATCAGGGATGCCATGAACGCATCAGCAAGGGGTGACCACGGCAATGATAATATCCCCGATCATGCCGTGCTGCAGGCTGCCGCAACCAATGCCGGTGCGGCAACCATCGCCAAGCCGATGCTCCGTTAAAAACTTATGCGGCGGCGCGTGTTTTCAGCGCGCCACAGGCTCTCTGGATTCGCTTGCACGCTTCTTCCAGAGCCTTATCCGACGTGGCGTAGGAAATGCGGAAATAGGGTGACAGGCCGAACGCTTCACCCTGTACACAGGCAACGCCTTCGCTTTCCAGCAGGTAATTGACGAAATCCGTATCCGTATTGATCAGCTTTCCATCCGGCGTTTCCTTGCCCAGACACCCGGCGCACGATGCATAAACATAGAACGCGCCTTCCGGCGTCGGGCATGTAATGCCTTCGGCCTGATTGAGCATTCCCACAACCAGATCACGACGTTTCTGGTAAGCGGCTTTCCAGCCCTTGAGGAAACTTTGATCCCCGTTCAGGCCGGCAGCAGCGGCGGCCTGCGAGATGGAACTCGGGTTTGACGTGCTTTGGGATTGAATGACCGCCATCGCCTTGATCAGCTCTTTCGGGCCTGCGGCGTAACCGATGCGCCAGCCCGTCATGGCATAGGCCTTGGATACGCCGTTGACGGTCAAGGTGCGATCAATCAGTTTTGGTTCGACCTGTGCCACGGTTGTGAATTCAAACCCGTCATAGGTCAGGTGTTCATAGATATCATCCGTCATCACCCATACATGCGGGTGCTTCAGCAAAACATCGGTCAGGGCCTTCAGTTCGGCGCGCGTATAGGCAGCCCCTGTCGGGTTGGACGGCGAGTTCAGGATCAGCCATTTTGTCTTCGGCGTAATCGCTTTTTCAAGATCTTCCGCCTTCAGCTTGAAGCCGTTGCTTTCCGGGCACTCGACGAAAACAGGAGTCCCTTCCGCCAGCAGTGTCATGTCCGGATAGGATACCCAGTACGGTGCCGGGATGATCACTTCATCACCTGTGTTCAGCGACGCCATCAGGGCGTTATAAAGAACCTGTTTGCCTCCTGTCCCTACCGTGATGTTCTCGCGCTTGTACTCAAGACCGTTCTCGCGTTTGAATTTACCGATAATCGCATCTTTCAACGCGGGTGTGCCATCGACAGCGGTATACTTGGTATCGCCTTTGTTCATGGCGTCTGTCGCGGCGGCCTTGATGAAATCCGGCGTGTCGAAATCCGGCTCACCCGCGCCCAGACCGATAATATCGCGGCCCGCCGCCTTCAATTCCGCCGCCTTGGTCGTTACGGCAATCGTGGGGGACGGTTTAATCACGCTCAGGCGCTTGGCGACAATCGACATGGTTTCCTCGAAAACAGTGGTTCAGGGGCAAATGATGGCTGAAATAAAGCACGGAAGCCCGGGTTTTAAAAGAATTTTTTCGGTATAACGTGCTGAAAATCTTGCCGTAATTCATGAAACCCCGTAGTCTCGACAGGATTTTTTGGAGCGACTCACAGCCTATGCGCATGCCTGCCCTGAATATCCCGGTGAAAATCGCAATCTCTTTCGGGATTGTGGCCCTTTTGCTTTCGCGGATGGACCTTCATTCTATTGGGGACCAGATCGCGCAAGTGCAGGTGAGCGGCCTGTTCTGGGGCGGCCTGTTTATTCTGGCCCAGATCGGCCTTCTGGCATGGCGCTGGGCTGATCTCGTCAATATCGACCATGAAGGCCCGACCCTGACCTACAAGCAGTCGCTGAAGATCACACTCGCGAGCCTTCTGGCCAATGTCCTGTTTATCACCTCCATCAGCGGTCTGGTCGTCCGGATCGGGCTGACCATCCACCACGGCATCAGCATGACAAAAAGCATCTGTGCCGCCATCGCTGATCGTCTGATGACCTTGGTCGCCTTGATGATGCTCGCCGCCATCTTCGTCCCCTTCTTTGACCGTTTCGTGACAGGCGCGCTTCATAACGCCGCTTATGCCACCATGGCCGTCATGATTTTTACCGTGATGATCTTCGTACCCATTTTTTACAGCCGCGCCATTCGCGACATGATCATGTCGACCCCGAAGCTGGCAGCCTGCGCCGATTATATGATTTCCATCAGCCGCGACCGTGCGTTATTCACCCGCATCGTGATCAACAGCCTGACCGCCCAGATTTTCTACTTTATCTCGGTTTACTTTATTGCATTATCCGCCGGGGCAAGCTTCTCGTTCTTCGACCTCCTGAGCGTCCTGCCCGTGATTACGCTGGTGGCCAGCCTCCCCGTCAGCTTCGGCGGCTGGGGCGTACGCGAAGGCGCCTTCGTTTATGGGCTGGGCCTGATCGGCATTCCGATGGAAATGGCCTTCGTCATCTCGGTTGAAATCGGCCTTCTGACGATGATGGCCACCATTCTGGCCGGTATTCCGGCGCTGATGAGTATGGACATGCAAAAAATCAGCGGCGACATCAAAAACCTGATGAACAAGAACAAAACTTCCGGACAGGCATAATCATGCGCGCATGGGCGGCACGACTGACGGATATGGTGACATACGTCCGCACCGTGCCGCTGATATACGTCCTGCCCGCCATCGCCCTTGCTATCTTGCTGCAAATACAGATTTCGCTGTTCAGGCACGAAGGCTATCTGGGCCTGCGTATCAATGCAGCCGACCTGATCCTGCCCCTGCTCGGGATTCTTGTTTTCGCCCGCCTCGCCTTCAGGAAAGACCGGCTTCCAGCCTGGCGTATTCGGGGATTTTACATCTGGATATCGGCCTTAAGCGCCCTGATGACCTTCGCCCTGTTCAACGGTTATAATAACACCGGCGAATGGAATACATGGGCGCTGGTGAACAAGTTTACCGGCTGGTTCGTGCTGGTGGGATATCTTGGTCTTGGCGGCTGGATCGCGCACAGCACGGGGCAGCAAGGGATTGCCGTTGTTAAATCCGTATCTCTTATCTTTTGGGGAATTGTCACGATTGCGTCACTCGCATGGCTGATCAGTTTCGACCTGAAATATGATCTGACCTATTACCCGATGGGCAGCCTGATGGCCAACAGAAACGCCTATGCCTTTTTGTGGTTCTGCATGCTGGCCCTGATGACGACCAGCCAGATGTGCAAAACCGGAAAGCCCGTATGGTGGTTTTACGGTATGTGGGCACTGGTACCCTTATTCTATGTTTACAACGGCTCCCGCGCCGGGTTCGTTGTTTTCGTATTCCTGATGCTGGTATTCGGCATTCTGCATTTCCGGTTCACACTACGTCACATCCTCCCGCCTCTGCTGGCGGGAATTTTGGCCTGCACGCTGTTCTATTCGAATTTTCCTTCATATGCCTATGGCCTGACATCCGGCAATATTCAAAACAGCGCCCAGCTTATTCAGGCCGGAAAAATGAGTGCCGATCAGGCCAATCAGATGCTTGAATATGAAGGAGACAAGATGCGCATGCGCACCTATGGCGATGCGCTTGAACTATGGTCGCGCCATCCCGTCACGGGCGGCGGGCTGGGATCGTTCCAGACATTCCAGATCGAGAAACATGGCGAGTTTAAAGAAATCATCGACTGCACATTCCTGTGGCTGCTGGCGGAAACAGGTCTGGCCGGATTGCTGGCACTGACCCTGTTTTTTGCCTCAGGCCTATGGGTACTTTTCAAGCAAATCTGGAAACATGATCCCACAGGGCTCTATCTTGCCGTCTTCCTGATGATGATCATCTTCGCCATCATGTCGCTGGTCCATGAACTGCTTTATACGCGTTTCCTGTGGTTCTTCATGGGGCTGGCGCTGGCATGGCCGAAAGAACATGCGGCAGCGGTCAAAGAAGCCTAAAAAGCATCATCACGAATAAACGCGCGGCAGCTTTCGTCGATATCCGGCAACTGATCGAGTCTAACATCATTACGCGTGAGCCATGATTGCAACGGCGCCAGAACCGGGTCACCCAGCGCCCGTTCAATATACCTGGACACGCGCGGCATATGCTGGATATAGCGAAACTTCCCGTCGCGCAGCGCCAGGCGAATAAACTGCCCCAGAACGCGGCAATGAAATTGCGTTGCGAGAACCCTGTACCACGCGCGAAAATCATGCTCTTCCTGTGCGCTCATGCCATCGCAAAAACGGTCAAGCATGGAGGCACGGATATCTTCCGGAACATCGACACGAGCATCTTCCAGAAGATTAGCCAGATCATAGGACACCGGGCCCATCATGGCCCCCTGATAATCAAGGATACCCGCGCGCATCAATCCGTCGCGTTCCGGCATCCACATCAGATTTTCAAAATGATAATCGATATGAAGGAACCCCTGCTTCACAGGCGGTAAGTCGGCCTCAATCGAGTCCCAGACCGCGAGATAATCCTCAACTAACCCGTCAGGGTTCTTCACCCTGTTCTGGCACGGCATGTACCAGTCAACCAGACGGCGGCGCGCCGTGTGCACATGGCTTTCGTAATAACGGGGCAGGACGATATCACCCTCACGCGCATGAACGCGCAGGTGACACAATACATCGGTCGCCAGTTCATACAGTCCGCGCCGATCATGACCGGAAGCCAGCGCGGCCTTGAACGATGTCGCCCCGAAATCCTCAAGCAGCAGATAGCCATGGGTGATATCACGCTCATAAATGGCGGGGGCATGCAGACCCATTCCGGTCAGATAGGCACCGATACGGATGAAATCATTCATATTATGGCCGGGCGTAATGAAACTGGTGCCGTCGGGAACAGTTTCCATCAGAATGGCGGTACGGCCATCGGAATGTTTCATCCTGAAATAGCGGCGGAATGCGCAATCATCGCCGACGGGAACCGAAAGCGCCTCGCCCCATCCGATACGGCCAAGGAACGAAACGCGTAACGCCGTACGCGAGTCAAACCAGTCCTGAATTTTCGGAAGTACCTGAGACATGGGAATATGAGATAAACGATCTTCGGGCGAAGGCAATGTAAAAAACAGAGAAGCCGGAAAAGAATTCAGTGGGCACTGTCGTCTTTGCCACTCGTCTTGCCCTTGCTGGCAATCTGCTTGAGCGCATCGATATGTGATTGCGACGCCTGACGGCGGCCCACCGGCGCCGCCCCCGTATCCCGGCCAAACATGGCCGTATTATCGCTGGCCAGCGCTTTCAGGATTTCACGGCCAAACGTGTCAGGGGGCATATCGAGACCGCGCGGCACCTCGGGCACATCGTCATGCAGCTCTTCGGTTTCCTGTTTGTAAATGACACGATTGATGGCGTGCGCCACGATCCCGGTCAGGTGCGGCTGCGCCAGCGCCTGCAGAAGTTTCGGGTCCTCATTCGTCCAGGCTATAATTTGCTGGCGGGCCTTGGTCGCATTCCCACGGGCCTGCTTGAGGGCATCCTTGATACGTTTTTCAGCGTATTCGCGGCTCATATGATTTTCCTGAGATGAGGGATGAAATCAGAACGTCTTTCCATTCTCTCACAGAAAAGGGCCGATGGCCAAGCGCGCGCATAAGAGATTGAAATTGCGAAATAATATTTCGCAATTTCCCATTTCGTAAATTAACAAATCAGATATTCAGAATCTTGCTCAGGGCGATATACATCCCCGCATCCTGCGGCGCGGAACCATATCGATCCGCCAGCGCATACATTTCGCGGACATTCGCCGCGATTTTCTGGCGCGTCATCGCCTTGGCTTCATCGGCTTTCTTGTCTGATTTCGATGTCAGTTCGACAAACGCCGCAATCACGCCGCCGGAATTGGCAATAAAATCAGGAACAAGGGCAATACCGCGCTCATGAAATTTCTCACGCGCCTCTTCCGTGCAGGGCCCGTTGGCGCCTTCGCAGACAAACTTCGCCCTGACCTTGACAGAATTGGTTTCGGTCAGCACGTTCTGGACCGCGCAGGGGAACAGAATATCGGTTTCCTGATACAGGACATCCTCCGAGTCATCGGAAATTTTCTGCCCCTCTTGCGGCAACAGCTTGCCAGCCGTCGCGACATCTTGCTTGACCAAGGCCGTTAACAAATTAGTGGAAAGCGGCTGAGCGAAAACCCATGTGCCGCCATATTTCGGGTCGGCCAGCGCATTCAGACGTGCGCCTGTCTCGCTGAAGTAACGCAGAACAGCCGCGCCCATATTCCCCATGCCCTGCACGGCGAATGTTTGCGGCTTGACCCCGCGCACCTCCATCATCGTCTGGCCCGCGACAGCCACGCCCAGACCCGCAATGCCCTCGCGGTCGTAATCTGTGCCACCCATGCTTAAGGGTTTACCCGTAAAGCAGGTTGTCGATTTCAGTTCATCACAGGCCCAGATCGCTTGTTCCGGCTGCGCACCCAGATCAAAACCAAAGCCGCCGAACGGTCCGCCATTTTCACGCAGGAACGGCGCACACAACCTGACAAAACGGCGATATTTCTTCTCGAAATCCGGTGCCGATGTATCGGCGCGCAAACCTGACTTGGACCCGCCGAGTGGTAATCCCGCCGCCGCATTCTTCAGCGCCATTGTACGCGCCAGCATTTTGACTTCATCCATCGTCACGCTGGTCGTGACACGTGTGCCGCCCTTGCCACTGCGTTCCATCGGGCCGCCGACGCTGATCTGTGTATTCCAGACAACGACATACCCTTCAACGCCCAGTTCCGGATCGCGGACAGTGGTTTCGAATTCCGGCTTCATATCGGCAAAACGGGCCTTCAGATGGGCCAGTTGATCGTAGAACTTGATAGCTTCAGGTGTGACTTTCAAGGCGGCGGCGCTCATAGATAAACTCCCGTTATTCTTATTGGTTTTCCTGAATATAGGCAGATATGCCAACCCTGCCAAGACGTTAGGTTTGCAGGTGCGAAATCAGGCGGACTGCGCTGCCGCCAGCTCTTTGACCAGCGCTTCTACGCCTTTGACGCGCTGCTGCGTGCTCATCCACTGGCGCGGGGTGAATAACTTTTGGTCAGGGCGCAGCTTCACCGACCCACCCTTTTCCTGCATCCACTTCATCAGGCCCGGAACATGCGGCGGGTTATCTTTATAGAAACCGATGACGACACCCTTCGGCCCGGCATCGAGACGGTCAACACCCGCCAGACGGCAATATTGCTTGATGGCAACGATGGAAAGCAGATTTTCAAATTCATCCGGTAGTGGGCCAAAGCGGTCAATCATCTCTGCCGCAAAACCCTCAATCGCCTGTTTGTCTTCCAGTTCCGAGAGGCGACGATAAAGCGACATGCGCACATTCAGATCCGTCACATAATGTTCAGGAATAAGAACAGAAGTGCCCAGATTGATCTGCGGCGACCATTTATCGGGAATGACTTCACCACCGGCAATATCGAACCCTTCACGCGCGGCGGCAACGGCCTCTTCCAGCATCTGCTGGTATAGCTCAACGCCGACTTCACGGATATGGCCGGATTGTTCCTCGCCCAGCAGATTACCTGCACCGCGAATATCCATGTCATGGCTGGCAAGCTGGAAGCCCGCACCGAGGGTATCCAGCGTTTCCAGAACCTCAAGCCGCTTCTGCGCCTGATCGGTCAAACGTTTATTGGCTTCGTAGGTCAGGTAAGCATAAGCACGAACCTTGGAACGGCCAATGCGACCCCGGATCTGGTAAAGCTGCGCCAGACCGAATAAGTCGGAACGATGCACGATCATCGTATTCGCGGTCGGAATATCGATGCCGTTTTCAATGATATTGGTCGCCAGTAGCACGTTGTACTGACCGTCATAGAACGCGGTCATACGGTCTTCCAGATCCTGTGCGCTCATCTGGCCGTGAGCGCTAATGATCTTCACCTCCGGCACCAGCTCTTTCAGCATGTCTTCGACATCCTGAATATCCTTGATACGCGGGCAAACATAGAAAGACTGGCCGCCACGATAATGCTCTCGCAGGATCGCCTCGCGGATCACCACCGGATCAAACGGCAGCACGAATGTACGGATCGCCAGCCTATCCACCGGGGGCGATGCAATAATGCTCATATCCCGCACCCCGGTCAGCGCCATTTGCAGTGTGCGCGGGATCGGCGTGGCGGTCAGCGTCAGAACATGAACATTGGCTTTCAGCTCTTTCAGTTTTTCTTTTTGCTTCACGCCGAAACGCTGTTCTTCATCAACGATGACAAGACCCAGTTGAGCGAATTTGATTTTCTCCGCCAGAATAGCGTGTGTACCAACGACAATATTGACACTGCCATCGGTCAGACCTTTGCGCGTCAGTTCAGCATCACGCGGCGTTACCATGCGCGAAAGCTGGCCCACGCGGATACCTGTCCCCGCGAAACGCTGGCTGAAGTTGTTGTAATGCTGACGGGCCAGCAATGTGGTCGGAACGACGACCGCCACCTGCACCCCG
>JAMHVA010000336.1:0-5737 GCA_035904625.1 Alphaproteobacteria bacterium
GCGGCCTTCCCGGAAATGCGGCACGGACAATTCCTGAAAACTGCGCCTTGAAACTCGATTGCCGGACCTGGGAATTGCCCCCCGTCTTCCGCTGGCTGGCGCAGGCGGGTGATCTTGCGCCATCCGATCTTGCCGAGACATTTAATTGTGGCATCGGCATGATTGCCGTGGTGTCTGCTGCCGCCGCGGATAGCGTGAAGGCAGTATTGGAAGGCGCTGGTGAAACGGTTTTCACGATGGGCGAAGTCGTCACCGCGCAACCGGGGCAGGATCAGGTGATTCTTGATCATCGCGATCAGGCCTGGTCGTAAGTATGTCATCCGACAAGATCCATCTGGCGGTTTTGATATCGGGCCGGGGCTCCAATATGGAAGCCTTGATCAACGCCTGCGCCCGTGACGATTATCCGGCCCGCATCAGCGTTGTGATTTCAAATCGCCCTGATGCGGCAGGGTTGGAGAAGGCTGCTGCGGCAGGCCTGAAAACCGCTATTGTTGATCACAAACTCTATCAGGGTCGCGAAGCGTTTGAACGGGCCCTGCATGATGAAATCATGAAACATGCCCCTATCGATCTGGTCTGCCTCGCGGGCTTTATGCGATTGCTGACGCCGTGGTTTGTCGGCCAGTGGCATGACCGTCTGATCAATATTCACCCCTCGCTGCTTCCTGACTACAAGGGTCTTGATACCCATGCGCGGGCGCTGGCCGATGGCCGGGCGGAAGCCGGATGTACTGTTCATTTCGTCCGTCCTGAAATGGATGAAGGCCCGATCATCGTGCAAAAACGCGTTCCCGTTCAGCCGGGGGATACCCCCGATACGCTGGCGGCTCGGGTTCTGTCTCAGGAACATCTGGCCTATACGGAAGCCGTCGAACTTGTCGCCCGGAAGCTGCAACAGGAGAGTTGAAATCCATCCCGGTTTGGCGATATGGTGAGGGCACGATTTTTGACCCCACCTCGAAGGAGCTTTTTATGGATCATTCCCCGGTCGCTGTTGATGTCGATCCTCAGGAACTGGCGCGTTCTCAGGCACTCTGGTCTGTATTTATGGAATGTGCGAAGTACGGCGTCATTGCTGTGGCGGTTTTGTTGTCCCTGATGGCGATCTTCCTCGTCTGATTGTCATAGTGTAATCATTAAAAAAGGGCGGTTTTCCGCCCTTTTTGCATATCCGGTCTTCAGCGTCTAACGCCTTCTTTTCCTTCATGATTCTGTAAGAATTTCAGGTCAATATAACGGGGTGGGACTCTCTTCAGGTTTAAACCTCCCGATCATGCAGAATAACGTACAGATATACAGACTGGCATTTCGTACCCGACAGGCAGCTTTCTGGCTGTGTGCGGTGCTGTTCTGCGGTCTGTTGCTGGCGGGCGATGTCCGCGCGCAAAGTGGTACGGCGGCGGCGCAACTGACCCTGACCAGTGAAAATGAAGACTACAGCCTTGGTCCGTATGTTTATGTCGTGCGCGATCCCGGCAAGAACATGACCTATACCAGTGTGATTGATCGCCATATGGCCGGGAATCGCGGCGAACTGATCAAGGGGAATATCCTTAACCTCGGCACGGCGGGAACGCCGCACTGGCTGATCATGACGATCAATAACCAGACATGGAACGATAACTGGATATTGTCGCTGGGGCGCCATCTGGATGGCCGCAGCGGCCTGATCGATAAGATCTTCATCTATGATCATAGCTCACGCAAACGTCTGATCGATACGGTTTCGCCGCCCAGTGTGCCCGGCGGGGCCACAGAAGAGTTTAGCGGAACGACGGTGTCTGTTCCCGTTCCGCATGGCGGTTCGGCCCTGCTTGTCATGTATGTCGTGCCGCGCGCCGGGATGCCGCTAACCCTCAGCTTCGACTTCATGTCCGAAAAACGCTTCATTGAGGCATCAATGCAGCCGCTTACGCCGGACAATCTGGCTTATATCATTCTGGCACTTGTGATCGGTCTGCATCTGACATTCATCCTGCTGATGCGGATGTGGAACAATGTGACATTCATCGCCTACAGCCTTATTCAGTTTTCGACCTTTGTTTACCTGAACGACACGCTTTATACGCCGTTGCTGGGTGCCTATAACACGGCGGTCATGCTGTCGGCGGTTGCCGTCGTTCTGGGGGCGTGGTCTGTCAAGGTGTTCTTCTCGATGGCGCGTCATGACGGGCTGTCATTCCTGCTGCTGATCTGCGTGCCGCTGACGCTGGCTTTTCTTGCGGTCGCCGTTGCGTTCGTCTTCCCGGCAGGCAGCATCTTCAAGTCGATGGCCATCGGATTTATCATTCTTCTTTCTTATATTTTTCTCGGTCTGGCGTCATGGGCGCAGGGCGTGCAGGGCAAAACCGGTGCCGCCTATATGGCGGCGGGCTGGCTGTGTGCGGCGATCGGGATTTTCATTACGACGCTGGCGGGTGCCAATATTATCGAACCGACACCGGCCAGCATGGGCGCCCACTGGCACATGCTGGTGCTTCAGGCCTTCTGCATCCTTCTGGGGCTGTTCATGCGCTCTTTCTACGCCGACCGCGCCGAAGTCCAGAAGGAAGATGAACGCGCGGAAGAGAGCGCCCATGTCGGGAAGCTGATTCAGGTCAAGGAAAGCAATGAACTGGCGCGATTGAAGCGCCTCGTCGAACACGAGCGTCAGGTCATGACTGAACTGCGCAATCGTGAAGTCGAGCAGAACGAGGAAATGCGGAAATCGCGTATTACCGCTGACGAGGCAAATCGCGCCAAATCGGCTTTTCTTGCTGTCGTCAGCCACGAAATTCGTACCCCGATGACGGGGATCATGGGCATGGTGCGCCTGCTTCTCGATACAACCTTGTCAGCCTCGCAGAAGGATTATGCCGAAACCATTCAGGATTCCGGCGACGCCATGATGGCGCTGCTGAACGATATTCTCGATTTCGAAAAAATCGAGAGCGGCAAAATGGACCTCGAACATATTGATTTCGACCTGCACCGTCTGGCGAACAGCGTTATCACGCTGATGTCCGGTCATGCCACGAACAAGGGCATCTATCTGCGCCTGAACATGAGCAAGGATATGCCCCGCTATCTTGTCGGCGATCCGATCCGCGTTCGCCAGGTTTTGCTCAATCTTGTCGGTAACTCGATCAAGTTCACCAAGGAAGGCGGCGTCACGCTTGAAATCCTTCCCGACCCCACGGCCGAAACAACATCGCGTGCCGATATGCACCGGGTCCGCTTCAGCGTGCGCGATACCGGTGTCGGCATTTCCAAGGAAGCCCAGCGCAATCTTTTCAATCCGTTCTCGCAGGCGGATTCAAGCGTCAGCCGGAAATTCGGCGGCACCGGTCTGGGGCTGGCGATTTCGCAACGCCTGATCGAGGCGATGGGCGGCAAGATTATGATCGATTCCGAGGAAGGCCATGGAAGCTCTTTCTATTTCAGCCTGCTGATGGAAGAAGGTCAGAGCGTTCTGGCCGAGGAAGGGCGTCATGACGAATCACTAAGCCGGAAATCGGCGCAGGCCTTGCGCATCCTTGTGGTCGAGGACAATGAGATCAACCAGAAACTGCTGCGCGAGTTTATCGAACGCATGGGCCATGAAGTGACCGTGGCATCCACGGGAGAAGAGGCTCTGGATGCGGTTCGCCATAACAGTCCCCACCTGATCTTCATGGACGTGGAACTGCCTGGTATTTCGGGCATGGGCGCGACCAAGGCGATTCGCGCCATGAGTATTGATGAACTGGCGAAAATTCCTGTGATTGCCCTGACGGGTAATACCCGCGAGGAAGATATTCGTGCCTGTTATGCGGCCAATATGAACGGCCATATCGCAAAGCCGGTTGATCCGTTACGCCTGCGCCAGATGATCGACAAGGTCATTCAGGGGAAACTGGATAATCCGGTCGTCCTCTCGGAAGAAAGAAATCAGGTTTATACGCAAACGACACAGCTGATTGATCCGACGGCGAAAGACAAGCCGAAACCATTGGAGAATCAGGATGTCGCGCCTGCAGAGGCTGTGGCAGAAGGCGTGGCACCGGTATCGATACCATCTCCGGCACCGACACCATCTCCGAATCCGGCTCCGGCGGATGAGTATGCATCGGCTGCGGACCTGAAAGTGGGCGGTGATATATCGCCACTCAAATCCTATGCCGACACGCTCTCACCTGAGAATTTTCTTGAAACCCACTCCCAGCATCTGGCCCTTGAACTGGAACTGGATGATGACGAACTGGGTGAGGACAGCTTTGCGCTGGCGGTGGATGCCGCTGCCGAGCGTGAAGGTCAGGGAGTTGCCGCCGCCGAGGAACAGCCTGCAAATAATGTCTTTGATGAATCGATGCTGAAGGCCCTGAAAGACGGCATGCCGCCCGATCAGTTGAAGGAACTGGTGGATGGTCTGCTCGATACCGCCGACACAATTCTGGCAGCGTTGGCAGAGGCCGCTGCGGCACAGGATGTCAAGGCCATTACGGCGCGTGCTCATGAACTGAAGGGCATGGCTGGTAATTTCGGTCTGACGGTTCTAAGCGAACATGCGGCCCATCTGGAGAAAGGGTCCAAGGCGGGGACAATGCCGTTGGATCAGATGGCAAGCCATATTTCTGCGCTTCCGGATGTTTTGAGTGAATCGAGGGATGCCATCACGCGCTGGATCAAATTATAAAAAAGAGGCCCCGTAGGGCCTCTTTCAGTATGCAGGTAAAAGCCGGAATTCTTAAGCGGCGATTTCGATTTCGCTGAAGAAGAATGAAACTTCCTTGGCGGCGTTTTCGGCGCTGTCGGAGCCATGAACGGAATTGGCTTCGATGCTTTCGGCAAATTGTTTGCGGATCGTGCCATCGGCGGCGTTTGCCGGGTTGGTGGCGCCCATGACATCGCGGTATTTTGTTACGGCGTTATCCGATTCCAGAACCTGTACGACGACCGGGCCGGAAATCATGAATTTCACGAGGTCGCTATAGAAGGGGCGCTCTTTGTGAACTTCATAGAATTTTTTTGCCTGATCTTCGGTCAGGTGCATGCGTTTTTGCGCAATGATTTTCAAGCCCGCTTTTTCGATCGTGTTGTTGATTGCGCCTGTCAGGTTGCGGCGTGTGGCATCCGGTTTGATGATCGAAAGGGTGCGTTGTGTGGCCATAATCGGAACTCCATATTAAAAAGGGTAAACTTTGTGCGCCGTTTATAGCGGGCAGTCGCTTTTTATGCAACTGCACACAAACACAGGATTATGAATACGAACCGTCTTGAAATTCCATAGTCCGTTATAAATATTGCAGAATATTGTAATTTTCTTTCTTTTTCGGGAGTCGTACGCCGCAGCCATTGCTCTGAACCTGTATATTATGGTCTCCTAAATCAACAATAATAAACAAACACTAGGGAGTTGGGGAAATGCTGGCCATAGCCGCTTTCTCAGAGATAAAACAAAATCTTAAAATGGGGGCTGATTTACCGCCCCCCGTGCTGGAGCGCCTGCGCGATCTGCGTAAGGCCACAGCTCTTAATCACCTCAGCGATGAACAAGAACTTCTAGATGATGCCGAGGCTTCCGTTTCCAAGATGGAAAGCCGGGCAGAGGAATTTGCCAGCCTTCTGGGGGGGCAGGTCATTGAACTGGGTCTCAAGAAACGTGACGGCGCGGCTTACAAAATCAAGCATAAATACAATGGGGTAGCGCAGAAGGCTTGCGATCTCGTTCGTTGCCGCATCCTGATCGATGCCGATGATGTTCCGCTTGCGCGTG
>JAMHVA010000337.1:0-2316 GCA_035904625.1 Alphaproteobacteria bacterium
CGATGGTGTTCTCGAATGTCGGGGCATCCTTGTTTGATTTGATCGCCTCCAGTTCCTGTTGGGCTTCTTCCAGTCCTTTGGCAATTGCGGGGGCATAATGCTCGTCCTTGATCTTGTCGAACGCGGGGGCCTGGTTCGGCAGGTCGGAAGGAATCAGCAGGGGATTGGTGGCAGTCATGAAAGGGACCTCAGATCGAGTGAACAAAACGGACCCTTATTATATAGACGCAAACGGGGGCGACTCAAGACGGGACAGGATAAGAAAATCCCCGCGAAAGCGGGGTTTTTCAGGAATGTTCCGGGCGCGTTTAACTGACTTTCGGGGGGATTAACCCCTGACTGCGCGGCAGCGCTTGCGGATCCGGGTCCTGACCACGGAACGCTCGGTACGACACTGCCGCCGGGCGCGTACCGCCGGCACGGATGAATTCATCGCGGAATTTCATCAACCGTTCGGTGTCGTATGCCCCGCGCTCGGTAACATAATCATAGGCATCGACCGCCAGATTGTCCGCCCAGGCATATCCGTTGTAACCGGCGGAATATCCCCCGGCGAAGATATGGGTAAAGGCTGTCGAGAATGGTCCTGCGTACATCGGAAACAGACGGTCGTCCTCTGTCACATCTTTTTCAAAGGCGAACACATCAAACCCGTATTTGGCATCGATCTCTGCCGGATCGGTCGTATGCCAGGCCATATCCAGAAGGCTGCGGTTATTGAACGTTGTGGCTGTAGTTGCCGCCATAAAATTCTGTGCCGCGATCATTCTGTCGATCAGATCATCGGGGATCGGCTTACCCGTCACCTTGTGGCGAGTCATGGATCTCAGCGTTTCTTTATTCAGTGCCCATCGTTCCTGAATTTGGGACGGAAGCTCAATGGCGTCCCACTCACGCGAGAAAGCCCCCTGCGAACGGAAGGTGCCATCCTGCAGCAAGGCATCAAGATCATGACCCATTTCATGCAGCAGAGTTTTAACCTCGTCCTCAAAATCGAGATAGGGCTGGTTGTTGCCTGTGGGCTCAGTAAAGTTACAAACAATCGCCGTCACGGGGCGCTTGATTTCGCCGCGATGCAGGCCTTGGCCTCTGTATTCCGTCATCCATGCGCCCTGGCTTTTGCCTTTACGGGGGTGGAAATCAGCATACAACGTGCCGACAAATCCTCCTGTATCAGTGTCTGTAACATCATAAGCTTTGATGGCAGGCGATGTCGTCGGATATGCAGGGTTATGCGTAAACTTCACGCCGAATTTTTCAAAATGCTTGAAGGTGCCTTCAAGCACCTTGTCGAGTGGAAAATAGTCACGCAGATCAGCCTTCGAGAAACCGTAACGCGCCTCTCTCATTTTTTCCATGTAGTAATAAATGTCCCATGGCTTCAGTTCTGCCGGGCTTCCATCGTGATTGCAGAACGATGCATCTTCGTTCGCGAATGCCTGCAAATGCTTCAACTCTTCAATTGCCGCCGGTTTGTAAACCGATTTAAGGTCATTCAGGAATTTCATAACAGTTTCGGTGTTGCCGGTCATGCGTTCTTCCAGAATGTAAGATGCATGATCCTTGTAACCCAGCAACTGGGCGCGTTCATGGCGCAGTTCAATCGTCTTGCGGATCAGTCCCTGATTGTCGAAATCGTCATTCCAGCAGCGTGTATTGACGGCGTGCCAGATTCTTTCGCGCAGATCGCGTCGTTTTGAAAAATCAAGGAAGGGGCCATAGCTGGGGTAATCCAGCGTAACAACCCATTTGCCTTCATGCCCCTTTTCTTTGGCTTTCTCGGCGGCTCCTTCCAGATAGCTTTCCGGCAACCCTTCAAGGTCTTCTGCTTCCAGCACCAGCGTAAAGGCTTCGATAGCCTTCTTGACGTTCTCATCGAATGCCGTACCCAGTGTCGACATCTCGGCATCAATTTCCTTGATGCGTTTCCGTGCCGCACCCTTCAGTTCTGCACCTTCACGACGAAAACCGTCATAAGCATCTTCCAGTAATTTGCTTTGTTCCAATGTCAGAACGCGTCCAGACGTTTTCAGACTCTCACGCACGGCTTTCACGCGTGCAAACAGCTTCCTGTCGAGCGAAACTGAACTGCTGTAACTGGCCCGCAACGGTTCTGCTGTCTGTAACGCTTTGACCAACGCGGGACTGCCGGATGCCGAGACCTGATTTTGCAACATTGACATGACATCGCCAAATGTTTCACCTGCGGTCTCCAGTGCAACAATCGTATTTTCGAATGTCGGTTGGTCGGGATTGCTCTTGATCGCACGGATGTTCGCCCGCGCTTCTTTTAACGCCGCCCGCACGGCAGGCATA
>JAMHVA010000338.1:0-2794 GCA_035904625.1 Alphaproteobacteria bacterium
GTTCGTCTGGGTCTGGTTCTTTCTGAAGTGGGCCGCGCCAACAACGTGAAAATCACCGATCAGGAGCTGCAGCGCGCTGTGATCATGGAAGCACAACGCTATCCGGGTCAGGAAGCGCAAGTCTTTGAATATTACCGCAAGAACCGTCAGGCGCTGGATGCCCTGCGCGCGCCGGTATTTGAAGACAAGGTCGTCGATTTCATTCTGGAACTGGCATCGGTTTCCGAGATGCCCGTCAGCATTGAAGCGCTGACCAAGGAAGAGGACGAAGATGAGTCCTACCTTGAGAAGAAGAAGGCGAAAAAAGGCGGCGAAGCCAAGCCGAAAGCCAAGAAGAAAGCTTAATTCCCGAGATATCAGGATAGTTTTAAGAGACACGGGCCTCGCGGTCCGTGTTTTTTCTTTTTGTCTTTAAATGGCCATGTTAGCGTGCGTGCAGTTAAACATCATTTATACAGGGTTTAGACACCATGGATATCAAATCCGAAGATTTTCCTCTTTACGACGTTCTTGTTCAATTTAATCAGGCTGGCTCGGCCCAGCATGTTATTGACGGTATGAAAAATGCGCAGACGGGCGGTCCGGACGAACAATACAGCATGGCGATCGGCTTGTGGCAGGTCGCGACAATGGCGAATATCGAACAGATGCTGCCCGGGGCCACGGCTGACGTCAGACAGAAGACGATTGATAAATGCGCTGAAGTTTTTCAGGAACTGGCTGTGGGCGGGCATAACGCTTCGCAGCAGATGGTTGATTACTTGCGCGGCAGTAGCGGACCTTCGCTGACGCCCTAGGGGACGTTCTATTATTTCTTATTGCTGACATGGTTTAAAGGGCGGGGTAAGATAACCCCGTCTTTTCTTTTGTGGAGGTCGCAATGTTCGGTTTGGTCATTCATGGCGGCGCTTTTATGAAGCAGCGGGATTTTGCGGCCCATGATGCGTTACTGCATGACGTTCTGGCGGCGGGACATGCCCACCTGATGGCCGGAAAAACAGCACTGGATGTGGCTGTCGCCGCCGTTGTGATGATGGAAAATTCCGGCCTTTTTCATGCGGGCCGTAATACCGGACGCAATTCTGCCGGGTATCATGAATTGGATGCATCGCTGATGGATGGGCATACAGGCAAGGCGGGGGCTGTGGCCTCTGTCCGGACGATCAAAAATCCGATTGTTGCTGCCAGAACAGTCATGGAGAAAAGTCCTCATGTTTTCATGGTGGCGGAAGGCGCTGAGAACTTTCTCAAGCGGCACGGGGCCGAAACGGTTAATCCGGAGACCTACTTTATTCATGACATGGAACGTGACGGCCCGGTGATCAAGGATACGTCACACGGCACGGTCGGGGCCGTGGTATTGGACCGGCAGGGGCATCTGGCGGCGGCGACGTCGACAGCGGGTATTCCCAACAAGCTGGAGGGTCGTGTCGGCGATACGCCTTTGATCGGGGCGGCGACGTTTGCCGATGACCAGATCGCATTGTCGGCCACCGGGCACGGCGAGTATTTTATCCGGTCTGTCGCCGTTCATGACGTGGCGGCGCGCCGCCGATATGGCGGGCAATCGCTGGATGAGGCCATGGATGCCGTGCTGGAAGGGAAGATCCGGGTGCAGGGTGGCTGGGGCGGGATGATTGCGATAACGCGGGAGGGAGAGGTCAAGCTCGGGTTTGCCTCCACCGGCATGCACAGGGGGTATGTGCGCGATGACGGCGTTATCCATGTTGGCGGGCGATATTAAGGAAGCCCCTTGAAATCAGCGGTTTTGCGGGCTAGATTTTACGGAGTACCCACCTTACTGATTCACTTTATTTAATCCTGAAAGAACCGAGAATGATGACCGAACGCGATCCGATTGATACCTATATGGACATGCTGGTGCCGATGGTGGTTGAACAAACGAACCGTGGCGAGCGTTCCTATGATATTTATTCCCGTCTGCTGAAAGAGCGCATCATCATCCTGAGCGGTCCGGTGAACGATTACGTGTCCAGCCTGATTTGCGCCCAGTTGCTGTTCCTTGAATCGGAAAACCCGAAGAAAGACATCTCGTTCTACATCAATTCGCCGGGTGGCGTTGTGACATCCGGGATGGCGATGTACGACACCATGCAATATATCCAGTGCGATGTGGCCACCGTTTGTATCGGTCAGGCAGCTTCCATGGGTTCCCTGTTGCTGACGGCAGGTGCCAAAGGCAAGCGTTTCTCGCTGCCGAGCAGCCGTATCATGATCCACCAGCCTCATGGCGGTGCGCAGGGTCAGGCTTCGGATATCGAAATTCAGGCGAAAGAGATTCTTCGCTTGCGTGCGATGTTGAACGAAATCTACGTCAAAACGACCGGCCAGAAACTGTCCACAGTTGAAAAGGCGATGGACCGCGATAATTTCATGTCTCCTCAGGAGGCCAAGGATTTCGGCCTGATCGACCATGTTGTGACATCCCGCGCCGATGTGGCGGTTACGCTTGGTAAAGAAGAGAAGAAATAAGGACGCAAAAGCTTCAGGAATCAGGGAAATCCCGGCGTGCGCCGGGATTTTCTCTTTACAGGATATACCCGGTTATTTGGGATAGGTCTGTCAGGGTAAGATCATGATCGCCCTTGATTTTTTGCTGTTGCGCCCCAAGTTCTGTCTTGTAAGCCCCATCTGGCAATCTTGTGTTAACACTCTTATAATAGAGTGGAAAGGTGCCAAAGGGGTCGGTTAAGAGCCCTAAAACCATCAACTTTCACGAAAAAGAGTTCCAGATGCTCGGATTTACAGCTCCCAAGGATGTTGGTCTTCCCGT
>JAMHVA010000339.1:0-5588 GCA_035904625.1 Alphaproteobacteria bacterium
TAGATCATATTCCGGGTGATTCGTTTTTAAGAAGTCCTGCCACTGGCGGGACTTTTTATTACTCGTTATTAAACATAATTAAAATATGGCACCCTTTTGGAGTGCGATGATAGCCATAACCACTTGAATATTTCGATGAATGACATAGAATAAGCATCAGATTTTCCTTGCTGAATCATGCGCAGGCATGGTTTGGCCCTCCGCTAAGCAACTCTTAATTTTTTCGCGCGACAATAGAAGTGTCTGAAAGAAGCACGGGTTCATTTCATGTCACTGACAAAAAATACTAACGATCCTAAGACTCAGAATCCCTCTCGCACGATCCGGGGATTATTGCTGACGGCTGTCTCCATCGGCATCCTGTGCACTGCTGCCGGATATTCCGGTATGGCGCAGGCGCAGCTGTCGTCTCCGGCGACCGATTTCCTTTTTTCCAGAAACTTGCTGAAGCAGGCGTCTTATAATGAGGCCCTTAGCAACGGGCAGGTGGGGACACACAAGTTTTCCGACAGTGGCGCGATCAATTCCTTTTATCAGTCCCGCGAACACAAGCCTTACTGGACATCATCACGCGCCAATTTAGAGAAATCGCGCAAGGTCCTGAGCTTTCTTCAGGAGTCATGGACTCATGGTCTTAATCCTGCGGATTACCACATTGATGAAATTTCCGCCTTGCTGGGGCAAGATGATCGTGACGAGGGACGTCTTGAGTTGCTGATGACCGATGCGGTTGCACGTTATGGTCATGATATATCCGGCATGCGCGTGAATGCAGCCGCGGCCAATGAGCAGTCGAAATTCTGGAAGCAGCCTTTGCCGGCTTCGGACGTGCTGACGCGCCTGACCCAGTCGGAAGACCCGAAAACAGCCCTGGAATCGCTGACGCCCAATCATCCGTTCTATAACCGGCTGCGCGAAGAGCTTGTCCGGCTGAGCCGCGAAAGCGCAAAGTATGATGATATTCTGCCGATCAAGCTGGGCGGGAAGACCTTCTATCCCGGTGACTCCAGCGAGGGTGTAAAGGCCTTGAGACAGCGTTTGGATGTCGAATATGATACGGCGCAGGGACCTGAAAAATTCTATGACGATAATACCGCCGCTGCCGTCATGACGTTCCAGCGCCAGAACGGCCTTGAAGCTGATGGTGTGATCGGACCGAAAACGCTGGCCATGCTGAACCGGAGTAACCGCGATCAGATGGAGCAGGTGATTGCCAACCTTGAGCGCCTGCGCTGGATGGATAAGGAAACGCCGGGGCGTTACATCATGGTGAATATCCCCTCGCAAACATTGTGGGCGGTGGATGGTGGCAAGGTCGCTTATGAAATGCCGGTGATCGTCGGCAAGCCGGACCGCCAGACAAAAGCCTTCCGCGCCGAGATCAAGGGCATTCGTTTCAATCCGAACTGGACGGTCCCGATGGGGATCAAAATGAAAGACTTCCTGCCCAAGCTTCAGGAGGACCCGACATACCTCTCGCAAAAGGGGATCGAGGTCTATGAAGGGACGGGTCGTGAGCGCCGCACGGTCGATCCGACAGAAGTTGACTGGTCGGCGATGACCAGCCGGGATATGAACCAACTGAGCATGGTGCAGAAGCAGGGTGACAATAACGCGCTGGGCCGCATTCGTGTGCTGATGCCGAATGATTTCGATATCTATCTGCACGACACCAATACGCCCGAGTATTTTGAGAAAACCGAGCGTACCTTGAGTTCCGGCTGTGTCAGATTGTCGCAGCCCGAGGATATCGCCCGGTTTGTGCTGTCACGCAATGAAGACTGGTCGGACGAGAAGATGGATGCCACGCTGAAACGCGGTAAGACTGTCGAAGTCTCGGCGCAGGAACCTTTCCCTGTTTTCATCGTTTATCAAACGATGTGGCTGGATGCGGACGGAAATCTGGTTTACGGGGCGGATGTCTATAAGCAGGACAAGCGCCTGATCAAGGCGATGATCCAGGCTAATAATTTCCATATACCAGAATCGGCCGGAACCCGGATGGCGGATGCTGTGGACAAGAATAACCGTAAATTCTAGTATATAAATCAATGGCTTGTGATGCAGGCCTTGCTTTTCGCAAGGCCTTTCACTTACACTGAAAGAAGCAAGGTCCTTTACTTGCTTTCCAAAATCTCCTATTCCTTCTCTCAATCTGAACCAATAAACGAGACCATCCGCCGAGACATTTTTCTGCGTCAACAGCCAAAGGTATTTCCCTCGCTATGCTCCCCCAGAACAACACAACCCCTGAACAGGGCGTTTCCAGACGTGATCTTTTGAAAACAGGCCTTTGGGCCGCTGCCGGTAGCCTTCTTGTGCCCTCTGTCGCCGAGGCTGCCGCTCTCAGAATGCCGGGTTCCGGTTCCTACGACATCATGTTCCACAATTGCCATACAGGCGAAAGCTTCTCTGGTACGTACCGGGTGGGGAACAAATACCTGCCGGACGCGTTTGAGGAAATTAACTATGTCCTCCGCGATTTCCGCTCCAACGAAGTTTTCCCGATTGATCCGCGTGTGATCGACATCATTTACATGGTGCGCCGCAAAACAGGTCGTAACCAGCCGCTGGAAATCCTGTCCGGCTATCGTTCCCCGAAAACCAACAACATGCTGCGTGAGGCAAGTTCAGGCGTTGCCCGTAACTCCATGCACCTGTCGGGTCAGGCCATCGACTTCCGTATGCCGGGTCTTTCGACCCGTGGCCTGCGTGATATCGCCGTCGGCTTCAAGGCTGGTGGCGTTGGCTATTATCCGCGCAGCGATTTCGTCCATGTCGATACCGGCAAGGTCCGCACTTGGTAAGAAGTCAGATGCTTCAAATACAAACCCCCGCGATTGCGGGGGTTGTTTTTTATCCCGCCATTTTTCCGGGAACGGAAGATTCTATCATGACATTAAAGGGCGCTGGGCGTCGTACCAGTGATGCGCCTTCGATATCAAACTGCCACACATGCCAGGGGAATAAGGCCTGTTCGGGCCGTGGCTCGAAATAATGCAGGTGGCAATTCTGGATTTCCGACATCGCATATTCATACATGAAACCGATGGCGTGGAATAATCCGCCATGGGCCACGATCATCGGCGGGTTCTCAACCTCTGATGTGATCAGGATTTTATTGATCGTACGCATGATGCGCTCGGCAAACACTTGTGTGCTTTCGCCGCCGGGCGGGGGTGTGCCGGCTTTCAGCTGTGGCAGTACATCGACCCACGGCAGGCCATCCCATGCGCCCATGTCATGTTCGCGCAGGTCGAAATCGGGGATCATATCCAGACCCAGACCTTCGTTCAGAAAGTTCGCCGTATCGCGCGCGCGGATCATGGTGCTGTGATACATCCGGGACGGGCGGGGCAGCATGTGTTCTTTCAGGAACGGTGCCAGTGCCTGCGGCTGCTGGCGGCCCAAATCGGTCAGGGGGCTGTCGAACAATCCGCCAGCGGTGATGTGACGGACGTTCGCCGTGCTCTGGCCGTGGCGGATCAGGTAAAATGGTTTCAGCGGCAGCATAAGGACACCCGATAAAAACTGTTTATATATCCTTGTATAATGCATAAGTGGATTTGTTATGCCAAGTATTGATTTGCTAAGGTAGGGTATGGAAATCTGGAAAGATCAGGGGATTGTCCTCTGTGTCCGTCCGCATGGCGAGAACGGCGCAGTCGTCGCGTTGCTGACGGAACAGCATGGGCGGCACATGGGATATGTGCGCGGGGCGCATTCTTCGCGACTGCGCGGCATTCTGCAGATTGGTAACCTTGTCAGTGCCGAATGGGCGACCCGTGTATCCGACAGCATGGGGACCTATGAACTGGAGCTGCATTCTGCGTTGGCGGCTGGCGTGATGGATGACTCCCTGCGGCTGGGCGCGTTGTTGTCGGCCTGTGCCCTGTGTGATGCCGCACTGCCCGAACGTGAAAGCCATTGCGGTTTGTTTTATGGCATGCTCGCGCTGCTGCAAACGCTGGAGACTGAGAATTGGGCACCGACCTATGTGATGTGGGAACTGGCGTTCCTGTGCGAACTGGGTTTTGGGATGGACCTGACCAAATGCGCGGCGGGTGGCGATGCCCAGACGCTTACGCATATTTCACCCAAGACGGGCAGGGCCGTGAGCGCCAAGGCAGCCGAACCTTATCTCGACAAGCTTCTGGTGCTGCCGCATTTCCTGCGGCCACAGCGCAGTGGCGGTGATGAAGCTGATGTCCTGACCGGATTGCAGATGACGGCATACTTCCTCGAGCACTGGGCTTTTGTTCATCATACGCAGGGATTGCCTGAATCCCGTGTGCGCTTTCAGGAGCGTTTTGCCCGTACAGTCGTGCCCGCCGAAGCGGTATCCGCCTGAAAATTTGCGGAAAACCGCAGAAATCTGCCCCTTATAGGCTTGCATCCCCCCATGAATCGGTTAAAAACGTGGCATGGCACGTAAAGGTAAATCAGGCGGCCCCGCCGCACCCGTCGAACAAAAGATCGTCGATCAACCGCTGACAGATATCCTGTCCGAGCGCTATTTGTCTTATGCGCTGTCGACCATCATGTCCCGTTCGCTGCCGGATGTGCGCGACGGCCTGAAGCCCGTGCATCGCCGTCTGCTTTTCGCGATGAACCAGTTAAAACTGAAACCCGAACTCAGCCCGAAAAAATCGGCGCGTGTCGTTGGTGACGTGATCGGTAAATTTCACCCGCACGGCGATAGCTCAGTTTACGATGCGCTGGTTCGTCTGGCACAGGATTTTGCCGTGCGCTATCCGCTGGTTGATGGTCAGGGGAACTTTGGTAACATCGACGGCGATAATGCCGCCGCGATGCGTTACACCGAAGCGCGCCTGACCAAAGTTGCTGAACTGATCATGGAGGGGATCGACGAGAATGCTGTCGATTTCCGCCCCACTTATTCCGGCGATGACAACGAACCGATTGTCATGCCCGGTAATTTCCCCAACCTGCTGGCGAACGGTTCGTCCGGTATTGCCGTGGGGATGGCCACCAACATTCCGCCGCACAACGTTGCAGAGTTGTGCGAGGCCATGGAACTAATGCTCGAGAATGACGATACAACTGTCGAGCAAATCTGCAAGGTTGTTAAAGGCCCAGACTTCCCGACGGGCGGCACATTGGTTGAGCCGAAGGAAAATATCCTCGAGGCTTACAAAACCGGTAAAGGTTCCTTCCGTCTGCGCGCGAAGTGGGAAGTGGAAGAAGGTAAGGCCGGGGCGTGGCAAATCGTTGTCACTGAGATTCCTTATCAGGTCCAGAAATCAAGATTGATTGAAAAGATCGCCGAGCTGATTACATCCAAGAAGCTCGCGATGCTGGACGACGTGCGTGATGAAAGCGCCGAGGATATCCGCCTTGTGCTGGTGCCCAAGAGTCGCAATATCGAGCCTGAGCTGCTGATGGAAGCGCTCTATCGTAACTGCGATCTCGAAATCCGTTTTGCGATGAATATGAACGTTCTTGATGGCGGGCTGGTGCCTAAGGTCATGAACATTAAGGAAGTGCTGCGCGCGTGGCTGAACCACCGTCAGGAAGTTCTGGTCCGCCGTTCGAATTTCCGTCTCGATGCTGTGTTGCATCGTTTG
>JAMHVA010000340.1:0-6077 GCA_035904625.1 Alphaproteobacteria bacterium
CAAGGATTTTGAACGCCTCGACCGTGCCTTTAACAGACAGGGGCTGAAGCTTCAGGGTAGCCCTCTTGATGACTGCGGTTATATCCCCTTCACGCTGGGCACAAAGACTGTCCGCCTGCCGCTGCTGATCGATGTCACGGATATCCGCAGCCAATCCAGACTGGATAACGGCGGCAATACGATGCGGGAGTCCCTTGCGCAGCTTGCGGACAGCTGCGCCGAAATCCTGCGTCTCAAGCCTTCACTGGCATCGCAATTACACAAGGCGCAAAACCATCTTTATGCAGAGTTGAGGGATAAATGCGCGGCGATGTTCAATGCCCCGCCCGACAGCCGGGAAGATAAAGCCCTCATTTTCTGGTCGGCCATGCATGCCGCCACAAAAGAACGCATGCCCGACGGCACGACCCGGCTAAGCGCGGGATGGACAAAACCCGTGAGAAACCTGACAACGCTTCCCGACAGCGTGTTCCAGTCGCTGCAGGTATCCATTTGCGAGGAAGCCCGGTTGATCAACGGTATCGGCAAGGCGTTCGAAAAGAAAAGCAGCATGAATGACGGCGGCATCCGTTATGCCTCAACCTTACGTGAATCTCCGTTTCATTTATCGATATTAGGGCCTGATGCTGAAGTTGCTCCGGCCCCGCAGCCATCAAACAGCATCCGGTTCAATCAGGCACCCTCGCAGGTATAGAACTATTGCGCCTGTGAACGGGCGTGACGCGCATCCAGATCGCGCAAATACGCCGGTTCCAGCTTGATACCGCGACGCACATCACCCTTGCTGCCCAGCGGGGCCAGAACTTTACCTTCGACGACGAATTCCAGCGCACCCACATTACCGGTATCCAGAACCAACCCCTTGACCGACGCCGGGACAATATAGCTGTCACCTGTCTTCAGAACCCGCGACAACAGGGCCTTGCCCGTTACATCGCGGATTTCAACCCATGCACTGTCTTTCAGCTTCACGACGAGACTGGGGGGCGGCGGTGTCGCGGATTGCGGCTCTGTCGCCGGGATGGATGATGCCTGCTGCGCCGTATCGGCAGGCGGCTTCTGCACGACGCTGGATGCCGGCTGGAACGGCCCGACATCGCCTGCCGCTTCGTACAATTCCTGCGGCACGGGCGGAATATCATGCGTCTGGTTGGCAACCTTGTCGCGGCTGCCGTTAAACAGCGCGATGGCGCCCACGGCAAAGACCATGATGACCAGTGAGATCACCACCAGCATAATATTGGGGCTTTTGCTTTCCGATGCTGCTACCGGCATGTGAAGATCGGGACGGTCAACAACCTGAATACCGATCTGGCTTTTGAACAGGCGCACGATCTTCTCGCCATCCAGCCCCAGATATTCAGCATACGCCCGTACGAAGCCGAACGCATAGACACGGCCCGGCAGGTCATCGATGCGGCCATCCTCGATCGCTTCCAGATGGGAAGACCGAATACGGAGGATCCCCCCCACATCATCAATGCTTTGATTATAATAAAGGCGCGCACGGCGAAGGATCTCGCCCACGGGAAGGTTATCGTCCTGTATCTCTGCGACTTGTGCGCTCATGGCCCTACATTAAGCTAATTTGCGTTCGCCTTCCAGCCCATATGCAGCATGCAGGGCACGAACAGCGAGTTCCGTATATTCCGCAGCGATCAACACAGAAATTTTGATTTCCGAGGTCGAAATCACCTGAATATTAATGCCGCGCTCGGCCAATGCCGCGAACATGGTCTGGGCCACGCCAGCGTGGCTTTTCATACCAATACCGACGACAGATACCTTGGCGACGTCCTCATCGAAAAGTATCTCGATACCGTTCAGTCCGGCTTCGTTTTTCAGAACCTGCATCGCGCGCTGCAACTCAGCCTTCGACACGGTAAACGTCATATCGGTTTTGCCATCGCGCGATACGTTCTGGACGATCATATCGACATTAATATTGGCTGCCGACAGCGGGCCAAATACCTTGGCGGCGATACCGGGAATATCCGGCACCCCTATCAATGTGACCTTGGCCTCATCTTTGCTGTGGGCGACTCCGTTTACGACTTCCTGTTCCACGATATCCTCATCCCTTGTCACAAGCGTTCCGGGGTAATCACTGCCGATCGGATCTTCGAACGTCGAAAGAACCTGCACCGGCACATTCATCTTCATGGCCATTTCAACCGAACGGGTCATCAGCACTTTTGATCCGCTGGAGGCCAACTCATACATTTCTTCGTACGAAATCTTCTTCAGCTTGCGTGCGTGCTGGACAATACGCGGGTCCGCCGTATAAACGCCGTTGACGTCTGTATATATGTCACAACGGTCAGCATTCAATGATGCCGCCAGCGCCACCGCCGTCGTATCCGATCCGCCCCGCCCCAGCGTCGTGACACGCTGGCGAGATGTGACGCCCTGAAACCCGGCAACCACGGCGACTTCGTTGTCATTATCCATGCGCCGCGCGATCTCGGTTGCATCGATTTCAAGAATGCGGGCCTTGCCGTGCACATCGGAACAAATAATCGGCACTTGCCACCCCTGCCATGAGCGGGACTGGATGCCCAGCTTCTGGAGCGCGAGCGCCATCAGACCGGATGTCACATTCTCGCCGCTGGCGACGACGGCATCATATTCGCGAGCATCGTGCAGCGGGCTGACGGCACGGCAATAATCAATCAGCTGGTTGGTGACGCCGGACATGGCGGACACAACGACAGCGACCTGATTGCCGCGCGCGACTTCCGCCGCGACCTTGGCGGCGGCGGTTTCGATCTGGGGGATCCCCGCAACCGAGGTCCCGCCGAATTTCACTACTATTCTTGCCATTTCGGGGTATATCTTATGGCGGACATTCGCAAACGCATAGCACGATTTTGGGGGCGATTTTATGGCCAAAACATCAGAAACCAGACGCAGCACCGTCGATCCGGACGAAATAAGCCATTTTGCCAAAGATTCCGGTCATTGGTGGGATGAAAACGGCCCCTTCGCCCCCCTGCACCGCCTGAACCCGGTGCGAATGAAATACCTGCGGGATGCAATCACCACTTATTATAAGTGTCCCGCCGATGTTCTTCAGCCCCTCAAGGGCCTGAAAATTCTGGATACGGGGTGCGGCGGCGGATTGGTCAGCGAGGCGCTGGCGCGGATGGGCGCGACAGTCACGGGGATCGATGCCGATGCCGTCGCCATTGATGTCGCCCGCGAACACGCCCGCCTTTCCGGACTTAAAATTGACTACCGCAACCAGACCAGCGATACGCTTGAAGACCAGTTTGACGTGGTCCTAGCGCTGGAGATCGTCGAGCATGTGGCCTCTGTGGATAAGTTTGTGGATGATTGTGTGAATCTTTGCAAATCCGATGGCCTGATCATCTTTTCAACCCTGAACCGGACGCCGAAATCCTTTGCTCTCGGAATTGTCGCCGCCGAATATATCCTGCGCTGGGTTCCTACCGGAACTCATAACTGGAAGAAATTTGTTAAACCCTCAGAGCTGGCCAGTTGCCTCCGCCGCGCCGGGGCACAGCCGCAGGACATCAAGGGCATGCGCCTTCATCCGTTAAAGAATGAATTTGAAATTGTCGACAACGATATCGACGTGAACTATTTTATGACCGCAAGCAAGACACACCCCCAGAGAGGGAGCACACGATGACGGGTTTCTTTTCGATTATGATGATCCTGGCCGCGCTGAGCACACTCAGCATTCTTGGCCTCGGGCTTTTTTCCATGGTCAAAGGCGGAGAGTTCAACAAGAAGCACGGAAACAGGCTGATGCAACTGCGCGTCACATTGCAGGGACTGACCTTGTTGTTCTTTGCTCTGGCCTTCATGACGTCGAAATAAGACATGAAGGCGCTCGGGTTCTTTCTTGCTGTTCTGCTGTCGGTGGTTCCCGCGCAAGCCCAGCCTGTGGCACCAGATATGCGCCTGTGGTCGGAACAGGTTGTTTCTGACATCATGGCGTATGACGCTGGCAACTTTGACAGCAAGCTAGAAAACAATCGGCACCTGTTTACCAAAACGGGCTATATCAAATATATGCGCGCGCTCAATCAGGCCAAAATCCCTGACCTGATCAAGAAAGACGGGTATGAAGCACGGGTAAAAATTCTGTGCGGGGCGCAATTCCTGCCACCGCTTGCTGCCGACAAGGAAGGCGTTATCAGGGTCCGCGTTCCGATCGAGCAGATCTATGCAACCAAAGCACAGATGCTGACGCGCAAAAACATGATCATCGATCTTGTTCTTCATCCTGACTCATCGAGTGACGTTCCCGACCGCATGGCCATCGACCAGATCATCGCCGCCATCCCCAAAAAATCGGAACCGCTTCCCTGCGCCAATGAACCCGCGCCCGATGACATCGCCGAAGCCCCGACAACAGACACGCCCGCGCCCGCCGATAACGCAATTGACGTGGCCACACCGGAAGCCATTCCCCCGATCATGCCCGATCCGGAATTCAATAATCTGGATGCACGCCTGAAGAAGCTGCGTCAGGAGCGTGATGAAGCGATGGCCCGTTACGATAAGGAAATCGAAGCGCTGCTGAAATCAAAAACCAGTCAGTAATGTAAACGGATTTTAGGTTGTGGCTGGCGGATCGCCATCGAACTGAGCACCCAGAATATTGGCACCGCCAAACTTGGCACCATCGATCTTTGCCCCTTTGAAATTCGCTTCCTGCAGGTCGCAGGCCGAAAAATCAGCATAGCACAGATCGGCACCGCTGAATTTCGCCATCTTGAATCGCGCGCCCGCGCAGTTTGCGTACCGCATATTGCTATCGGACAGATCGCAAACGCTGGCCTGCTTATTACCATGTGCCTCAAAGAAGAGCGGCGAAAAATCCGCGTTGCGGATATCGGCATGACTAAAACGTGCGCCACGCATATTCGATGCGCGGAAATCGCCCCCGCGCAGGAAACAGCTTCTGAAATCGGATTGATCCAGTGTCGCGCTTTGCAGCTGGATATCGGTCAGGTCCATACCGCACCAGCGCGCACCGACAGCGCGCAGCGCCGTCATCTTTTCGCCCGCAAGCGTCAACAATATGCGCAGATCATAACCGCTGAGATCCAGCTGTTTTCCTTCCGCGCCCACGGTTGAAACCCATGTGCGGTGTTCCTTGATCAGCTTGACCAGCGGCTGCTCCAGATTCTGAAGCGACTTGCCGACATTTTCATCGGTGATCGTCATGGTTAGATCGACACCGCTACGGCGAATATCATCAATCTGCACACCCGTCAGGATGGCTGATTGCATGTTCGCGCCATTGAATTGCGCACCTTTAATCTCGGCTTCGGTCAGGTCTGCGCCTTCGAAACGCGCATTGCGCAAATCAGCGCCAGTCAGGTTGACTTTGGACATGATGGCATCGGAGAAATCGGCGCTGCTGGCCAACGTGCCCGACAGACGCGCCCCCGCGAGGTTTGCGCCACGGAAATTCACGTTCTGACTTTTGACGTAGGACCCGTCCGTTGACAACGCCCCCGCACGCAAGTCAGCATTATCAAGATTGGCCCCCGCAAGATCAGCACTTTCGATCCGGGCACCGCGCAGGTCGGCACGCACAAACACGGCCTTGTTCAGGTTGGAATTGCTGAGATCGCAGGCATATAAAGTTGCTTCCCGGAAATTGGCACCGGATAAATCCATGTTTGCCATTTTGCAGCCGGAAAAATCAGCCTGGCGGCAGTCCCTGTCCTTCAGCGATAGTGACGACAAATCTGTTTTGCGCAGGATCGCACGGCGGCCACCGATACGGCCTTCCATAAACCGTTTGTGCAGGTCTATCGCTTCATCAAGCTGCGCCTGCGTGATTCTAGGAAGCAAGACGGCGTCTTGTGACGTACTGGGCATGATTTTTAAAGGCCATCGTAGATTGTGACACTGAATACAGTAAGTTATTCAGTATCCTCTATAAAGAGCGAAAAATTTCTTAAAGAGGGATAAAATGTTCATAAGGCCGGTTTGAGGAAATCCAGCGCGGATTGGTCCATCCAGTCCAATCCGCCCGTTATTCTGGAAACAATCCGCCCTTCAGGGTCAATCAGGACGGTAAAGGGCAACCC
>JAMHVA010000341.1:0-1662 GCA_035904625.1 Alphaproteobacteria bacterium
CGCCCGGTTTGAAAGCCTCTTGGCCAGGTCATTTTTATTTCCCGTAATATTTTGCCGTTTAAGAAACGAGGCATAGAACCTTCCTCAACAGCGCAATAAAAAAAGGATGCCGAAGCATCCTTTTATGACCGCTGAAATGGCGCGAGCGACGGGACTTGAACCCGCGACCTCCTGCGTGACAGGCAGGCGCTCTAACCAACTGAGCTACGCCCGCAATTTCAACAGCCCGGTATCAGTACAGAAAACCACCCTGCTTTTCAAGCGTTTTCTCTACATTGGTATTCTAAAGACCAAAAAAAGAAAAAAACGAGTAAAGTCTATAGCTTAGGGTGCCATTCAAAGCTCTGGTCTCGCCCAGAAAAGAACCTGACCGATACTAAAAGAAATCGGTCAGGTTAAAATCATAATTATGCCGCCAGCGCCTTCGGCTGCGGGATAAACGGCATCTTCAACGATTCTGCAACGCCAGCGTGGGTAATTTCACCACGGCAGACATTGAGACCGTTACGCAGGTTGGGATTTTTCAGCAGCGCTTCCCGCCAGCCGCGATCCGCCAGCTCCAGCGTATAGGGCAGAACAGCGTTGTTCAGCGCCAGCGCCGACGTCAGCGGCACCGCACCCGGCATGTTCGCCACGCAGTAATGGATGACACCATCGACCGTATAAACCGGATCGTTGTGCGTCGTCGCGCGGCTGGTTTCAAAGCATCCACCCTGATCGATCGCGATATCAACCATCACCGTTCCCGGCTTCATGGTTTTCAGCATATCCTTGGTCACCAGCATCGGTGCCGATGCACCCGGCACAAGTACGGCACCAATGATCAGATCGCTGTACGTCACGGCTTTCTCAATATAGTCGCCGCTGGAATACACCACCTTGGCCTGACCACGGAAATAATCATCCAGATAACGCATGCGGTCGTGACCCTTTTCAAGGATCGTGACATCGGCACCCATGCCGACAGCCACTTTCGCGGCATTGAACCCGGCAACGCCGCCGCCCAGCACCAGAACCTTGGCGGGGGGCACACCCGGAACGCCGCACATCAGACGACCCAGACCGCCCATGTGTTTTTGCAGATAATGCGAACCGACGATGACGGACAAACGACCCGCCACTTCAGACATCGGCGCCAACAGCGGTAAGCCGCGGCCATCGGGCCCCGTTACTGTTTCGTAAGCAATCGCGATGCATTTTGAATCGATCAGACCCTTCGCCTGCTCGGCGTCGGCGGCCAGATGCAGATAGGTAAACAGCACCTGCCCCTCGCGCAGCATCTTGCATTCCTGCGGCTGGGGTTCCTTGACCTTGATGATCATATCCGCGCGGTCAAAAATTTCCTTCGCGGTCTTGCATATTTCAGCACCCGCCTTTTTGTAATCATCATCCGAAAAATTGATGCCGGCACCGGCATTCGTTTCAATGATCACTTTATGCCCATGCGCCACCAGTTCTTTCACTGATGCCGGCACCAGACCGACGCGATGTTCCTGAGCCTTGATTTCCTTTGGACAACCGATAAGCATGTTTTGAGAACTCCCCTGTAAGGTTCCAATTTCGGGGTATTATATAGCCGTTCTGCGGCGGATTTTCTATGCGCGATGCAGCAACATGGGAAATCTATTGATTTGTCATAGAATGATCATCCCGCCCCGCAAG
>JAMHVA010000342.1:0-17263 GCA_035904625.1 Alphaproteobacteria bacterium
GCTGAAACCCGTGGCGCTGGGGCGTTATATTTTTGATCCGGTGACATCCACATTGCAGGGCGGCGATGATCAGGCCGCCGAGATTATCCTGACGGAAAAAGAAGCAGAGATTTTATGCTGTCTCGCGCGGGCGGGGGGCGGGTTTGTCTCGCGCCGTGACTTGCTGACGGATGTGTGGGGGTCTGTCGAAGGTGTCGAAACCCATACGATCGAAACGCACATCTATCGCCTGCGTCAGAAGATCGAGGCCGATCCGGCGTCGCCGCTGCTGTTACTGACCGACGAGCAGGGATATCGTCTGGCGTTGCCGGGCGGCGACTAAGGCGACGATCACGGCGACGATCAGGATGACGGTCCGTTCAGTGCGGTTTCCGCCGAGCGTTTCAGGCTTTCGAGAAAACTGCCTTCTTTCTGAATGGTCAATGTGCTGGCACCTGATGCCAGCAACTGATCCAGCAGATCCAGAACCTGATGGATCGTTCTGTTTTCTTCCGTACTGAGTGTCGGTGATGATGAATGTGGCTCCGTGCGCGGCGGCTCTGATGGGGGCGGGATCACCGGCACCGGGGCGTGGCGCGCGGTATTCTGATAGGCTTGCGCGGCGTGGTGAGCCTGCTGTTGCTGTACGGACAAGGGCGGCGGGCCGTGGCCTGCATCGGCGGACGCTGCGGGCGGCGGCATGAACGGCGATGCCGGTGCGATCAGCGATGTCAGGAACTGTTTCAGCGCGGCGATGGATACGACGGTTTCATCTTCCCATGCGGGCTTGTCCTTGTCCTCGTCGTTTTTCTTTTTGCGCCCGTGCTGATCCTGGGGTTCCTCGCGGCGGATCCCCATCCATGTATCGGCGCTTTCCGTCTGGCGGAAGCTGGTCCGGAATATCTGGTCCAGACGTGAATCCATATCTAAAATGCCCGGCTATAAAATCAGTTGTCGAAAAGGTTTGAAATATTTTTTTCATTCTTGGAGACATAGCCCTTCTTGCTATAGCTCCAGAGTAGTCTCTTCTTGTTGTGGGACCAGATGTCGAATGAAATGATCTCGGCCATCATGGTCCAGAGGTAAAATCCTTCAGCCTGTATCGGTGATTTCGTATCGATCTGGATCGGCACCAGATCCATGCTGATCGTGACCTCCTCGGCATCTTCAGCATCGGCGTTGCCAGCCTTTACCCGCTTTTTCAATTCATTGAACTCGGCGGGCTCCAGATCGACAGTCAGAAAGCTCTCGAAATCTTTCGGAATCAGCGCCACCCAAATTTCACCGACCGGGATGGCAAAGAACGCCCCCTTGTTATCCGATACGTGAATGGGAACCTGCACACGGCCCGTATCCTTGACCATCTTGTTGACAGTGTTCGGGGCGGGCAATTTCATCCTGGCGCGGATGGACAGCTCAATCGGCATATCGCGCGGGCTGTACGAATCAAACCCGCTACTCAGACGGTCCTGATCGAGCCGCAGCATGACCTGACGTTCGGCAACATTGGCATCAAGGTAGCGCTCGGAATTGACAATCCATGAACGAAAGTCTGGCTCGACCTTGGCCATGCCGTAAAAGGCGAATCCGGTCAGTTCCGATACAGAATACTCCCCAAGCTGCGCGCGCGCGCCGGGGGCCGCGAGGGTGGAAAGCAGAAAAACGCTTAAGCAGGCAAGCCAACGAAATGGATGCAGTCTTACAGTCATTGATATTGGCGTGCCCCAGTTGTTCTCTACTATTTTACCCGATATAGCTTAGCGGGAGTATAAAATGTTATAAAGACGAATTCGGGCTTTTTTAGAGATGATCTTCATAAATTCTGCTGGAAAAAGAAAGGGTTCGGGCAATTCCGGGCGGTCGGGCGGCGATGACCATACCGAAGATAGCGACTCCCTGTGGTCGTACGTGACCCGTGACGTACGGCCCCTGAAAAAAGAGCGGGCGTCGGCGTCCGGCCCTGCCGTGCAGGCCATCCCGGCTGTCCGGGGGAAGATGCCCGCCGATCCGCCGCTGCCGGCTGCAAAAACCGCCAAAGGACCACCAAAGCCTGCCCCGGCCGTCCCGGGCAGCCGAGAAGTGGACCGCCGCACCGACCAGAAACTCCGCCGCGGGCAATATCCCATCGACATGACCATCGATCTGCATGGCGATACGCAGGAGGCCGCTCACAAACGGCTGAATATGGCGATCCGCAAGGTTTCGGCGGCGGGGGGCCGCTGCCTGCTGGTGATTACCGGTAAAGGCAAGGGGGGTGAAGGCCAGGGCGTTTTGCGCCGCCGGGTTCCCGAATGGCTGCAGGACGAGGCGCTGGCGCCGCTGGTGCTCCGTTGGCACAATGCCCGGCCGGAAGATGGCGGGGCGGGCGCGCTTTATGTATTGCTGCGCCGCAAAAGAATGCGTGACTAATCCATTTTTACGGTGGCGTCACGGGTCCGGATCAGCACTTTGCCATCCGGTCCTGTACGGCTTAGGGTGATAACGCCTGTATAGGTGCCCGGTGGCGGCATCTTTTCTCCAAACCTCTTGCCGACATAATAAAGGTGCCGGGCGCGGGTCTTGTCCTGTACAAAATCCCGGGTGGCGTAGGTCTGCCCGTCCGGGCCGATAATTTCCATATGAATTTTGTCATCCAGCGCCGCACCATAAATCAGCACCCAGAAGGTCAGAATATCGCTTTCGCCCCGGCGGATTTTTTGCGTCGATGAGGCATCGACTTTCAAGGATTCGATATCGGGCGCCGTGGTTTTGAACCCGGCGGCATAGAAGGACACATCTTCGTAAGGCAGGGGCGGGGACCAGAGCGGGGCCACCTCGCCCGTGCCGCAGGCCTGATCCAGTGCTACGCCTGTGAACGGGTCGATGACGACGCCGTTGTGAAAAGCGGTGAAATGCAGGTGCGGAAATTCAGCCACGCCGGAATGACCCACCTGCCCCAGAACATCGCCTGCCTGTACGGGCTGACCGTCTTTGACTTTGATGCTGTCTTTTTTCATGTGGCAATAAATCGTCTGCCATCCCTGACCGTGATCGATAATCACGCCGTTGCCGCAGCCCTTTCTTTCAGACAGCAATGTCTGGATATCGGCCTGTGACGGCGCTGTATCTTCGGCGCCATCACGGAACCGCAGCACTTTCCCGCCTGCGGCGGCTTTGACGTTGACGCCTGTCTCCATTGTCACAAGATCAAGAATGCCAAAGTCGGTGCCGTCATGCGTGTCGTAACTTAAAGGGCCGCATGTGAAATCGCGCGCACTTCCGGCCGTGCGGTCGGCGTCGGGATAATGCACCAGCCAGCAGGTCTTCCCCGGAACACAATCGACGGGAAGCTGGAGCGATATGGTGGGCTCATGTCCGACAATCTTGACCGGCGGCTCCAGCTCTTGCGCAAAGGCTTGCACGGGCACCAGCATCAGCACCAGCATCAGCGCGATCTTCATGATCATGCAGGCGCTGCCGTCGGCATAAAAATCATCTTCGCGCCCTGCAGCTGTGAAGCCTAGACCGCTGTAGAAACTTTGTAATTTTTTATCAGCTTCCGGTGTTTCCAGGGATACGTGACGGATCTGGTTGTTCTTCGAGAGTTCAAGTGCCGTTTCCACAAGTTCACGTCCGAGACCGTTGCCGCGATGTTCGGGAAACACGGCGACCGAGTCGATACTCAAGGATTCCTTGTTGCCGATCATTTCCGCCAGCAGATATCCGACAACACCGTGTTGCGCCGTTTCCGCCACCAGAATGACCTGACGCGGGTCCATGAACAGTTCATAAAATGTGTCGCTGTCGATGGGGTAATGCGCCGGATCGAAGCTGGCCTGCTCGATGCTTGCCAGTATGTTCAGATCGTCCATGGTGGCGCGGCGGATCATGCGGATTTCCTGACATAGGAAGAGTCGGGTGCATAACGTAATTGCCCGGTCTCGATCAGCAGGCGCAGGATATCTTTATAAAAATACCCTTTGTCGATATCTTCCTGATTGACGTAGGCGCCGGCATCCCAGCTGGGGTTGGGGTTGAATTCGACCAGTTTCAGCTGCCCGTTACGGTCAAGGCGGTAATCGATCTTGGCGCAGTCGCGGCAATTCAGGCGTGCAAATAAACTTTCCGAATATGTCTCGATCTCGCGTGTCAGCGTTTCCGGGATCGTCGAGTGATGCGATTTCAGATTATCGTAGTTTCCGGCGATATCGAATTTGGAATCATAGGTCAGAATATGCGGCACGCCGTCGGGAATTTTGGAATAGTCCCATTCGAATGTTGGCAGGTACGTATACCCCTGACCCGGATTGCCAATGATGGTGACACGATATTCCGTGCCGGGCAGGAATTCCTGCACCAGGATTTCATGAATGTCTAACTCATGGCGCAGATGTAGAATCTGCGCCTTCAGCTGGGCGGCATTATAGACCACGGAACGTTCGGTGATGCCGATGCTGTTATCAGCGGCATTCGGCTTCACCATCGCCGGATAGATGCACCAGTCGTCGAGTGCTGCATCGTCACCACAGATCAGAATTTCGTCAGGCACGGGCACGCCCGCGTCATGGGCCAGTTTGCTGACCAGACCCTTGTCGTAAGAAAGCAGCAGGCAATCCGGCCCCGCACCGGAGTAAGGTATATCGAGCATTTCCAGCAAAGCCGGAATATGCAGTTCTTTGCGGGCATCATTGTCAAATCCGTTATCGCAGAAATTCATCACGAATTCGGGGCGCTGGGTGCGAAGATCATCCATCAGCGTTCTGTGGTTATCCAGATAGGTGAAGTTGTAATCACCGAAGGTTGCTAATGTTTCTTTCAGGACGCGGACTTCTTCGGCGTCTTCATGGCCAAAGGAACTGCCCGGCTTCACATGATCGGCCTTGCGCGGATCGCCCAGAAGGATCGCAACATTCTTGAAAACCGGTTTGTTCAGCAGGCGCGGGATCATGGATTTATCAATATCACCGACCCGGATTGGCGCAAAGAATGATCTTGGTCAGGACGTCGGCAACGGACAGGCCCGCGCGCAAGGCGGGCTGAAATATAAAGCTGTCGGGGATGATGGCCAGATACGGGTTAGTGTTAACCTCCAGAATCCACGGATTTCCCTGTTCATCCATGCGGAAATCAACCCGGGCATAACCGCTCAAACCCAAGGCATGCCAGCTTTTGATCGCCAGTTCTTGCAGTTTTATCTTCATAGGATCGTGCGCGGGCAATTCGCCGTAACGCGCGCCGACCGCCTTGTATTCATCGCCGTCTTCCTCCCATTTGGCATCTTCGGTCAGGAAGGGCAGGCGGCCATCGGTGAAATGGGAAGGGTTAAATGTCAGCTCGGTTTCCGGCAAGAGCTCCGGGTCTTCGCCCCGGTTTCCGATCATGCCGATGAAAAATTCACGGCCCGGCAGGTAACGGTCGGCAAACCACATGCCGCCATGCTCGTCTTCATATTGCTGCATCAGGCGCAGCAAATAGGAGGGATCGTCCGATACGTTTTCCTGCTTCACGTTAAATGACCCGTGATAGATCGCCGATTTGACCAGCCACTTGCCCGGGTTGTCGTATAGCGGTTTTGCGTGGTTGCGGGTTGCATAGGGGGGTGTTGGCAGATTTCGGGACTGCAACAATTCCTTCATCCGGAATTTATCGGCATCACAGGCCAGCAATGTCCCCGTGTCGGTTCCGGTGAACGGTACGCCCAGTGTCTCCAGCGCTTCCATCGCGCGGGGTTGCCATTCCGGCTTGCGCTCGACATTCTCGACCAGATTGAAAACAGCGAACTTCTCGCCCGCACTCTTTCTGGCTTTCAGGATTGCGAGTGTCTTGTCATTAAAGGGCATCATGACGGTTTTAATACCGGCATTACCGAGCACATTACCCAGTTCTTCGGCAATCGTAATGTTGTAAAGCTCGTCCGGCGTCGATTCATCATAGGGCTGGTCGTGCAGCATGATGATTTCGTCATAGGGGATGGCGGGTGAAGAGTTACGCGCGTCTGGCTTCATGGGTCTTCTGATCCAGAACGGGGGTGATAATGCGGCTGATGGCGTCCGCCGGTGTCATGCTGGCGGTGGAAACCGCGCGCATGAAGCCTGCATCATCTGACAGGCAGGGGTTGGCGTTGATTTCAAGAATGAACGGACGGCCCTGATTATCGATCCGGAAATCAACGCGGGCATAGCCGCTGAGATTGAAATGGGTCCAGCATTGTTGCGACAGGTATGCCAGATGATCCAGTAACGGCTGGTCAGCGGCGCTGAACTCCATGTTGGCGACCGCGTTGTTATAGGACTCACTGTCTTCGTTCCATTTGCAATCGTAATCGACGATATGGGGTTCGTTGCCGGTGAAACGGATTTCCGATGCGGGCAGGACAGTGGCCGTGCCGTCGCCATGATCCAGTAGCGCCATGTTAATCTCGCGCCCCGGGATGTATTCTTCAAGAAACCACGCGCCGCTATATCGGGTAGCGCATTCGCGCGCCAGTTCGTTCAGCGCGTCGATATCCGACGACACGTTGCGGTGATCCATGCCGCGGGAGCAGTGGAATGTTTCTGACTTCAGAATCCACTGTTTGCCCTGCCCGCCATCTTCGGGGAAGGCCGGTGTCGGCAAGTTATGCTGCTGCAGACGGCGTTTAACGACCGGCTTGTTTTCCAGCGCCTGCATCGTGGCAGCTTTGTTGCCAGTGTAGGGCGTGCCGATTTTCTCGAAAAAAAGAGGGCCTTCGGTGGCGCGCTCGTCATCGCCGCCGACGGCTTCGACCAGATTGAAAACGGCGATAGCGTTGCATTGCTGCAGCGATTTTTGCAACATCTTCGGGCGGAAGGGCAGCAGGGGCGCGTGGTAACCCAGCTCGTTTAAAGTCCGGCTGATAAATTGCGCCTGCAGGATGGTGTCGGCATCATCGGGCGTCGGGTTCGGACTGATATCGGTATGAACGATGGCGATGCAGGGCCGGGCATTTCCAGACACTTCAGGCGGCCTCATGCTGGGCCTCCGGCAGGATCAGGCCGCAACGGGCGCAGGTGCCTGTGACAATCTCACGGATCAATGCCGGGTGGTCCATTCCGGCCAGATCGCACAGAACCACAAGATCGGAAAAACCCGGGCGCAATCCTGCCAGCGGGTTGATCTCCATGATGTGCGGTACGCCCTGATCGTCGCAGCGAATATCGAGGCGTCCGCCGTCACGGCAATTCAGCGCCCGCCACGATGCGATGGCAATATCATTCACGGCCTTGAACAGGGCGGGTTCCTTTTTC
Source organism: Alphaproteobacteria bacterium (assembly GCA_035904625.1). Classification (GTDB taxonomy): domain Bacteria; phylum Pseudomonadota; class Alphaproteobacteria; order Micavibrionales; family Micavibrionaceae; genus Micavibrio_C. Next base: position 7,224 of record JAMHVA010000342.1, read on the forward strand.
TCATCCAGCAGGGAATAGCTGATATGGTCAAAGAAGTCGGTTTTGTTGCCATAGCCGTAATTGCCGATGCCGCGTGTTTCATCAATCGCGACTTCCATGATCCCGATCACGCGGGTTGTCTCATCCATGCCCAGCATGCCGACGGTAAATTCGCGGCCCGACAGATATGTTTCCACCAGTACGGGCTGATTGAAACGCCGCAGCAAATCGGTACACGATTCTTTCAGTTGGGCTGCGGTCTCGATTTTCGATTTGCCGCTGATCCCTTTGCCCGTGCCCTCGGCCAGTGGCTTGGCGAACAAAGGATAAGGCAGGTTGATATCTTGAAGGTCATCCAGTGTCTTCACGACCTTAAATGGTGCTGTGGGGATATTGTGTTCACGCAAAACCAGTTTGGTGGTGCCTTTGTCCAGCATCAGCGACATGCCTGCAGCATCGGAAAAGGTGCAGGGAATCTGGTAGGCTTCCAGAAGGGCAGGGACTTGCGCTTCACGCGCGATACCGTAGAGACCTTCGGTAATGTTAAAGACGAAATCCCAGCGGTCGCCTTGCGCCAGACGGTGAACCAGATTTTTGATATGGCCGATGCGGTCAGTCTGGAATCCGATCTTGTGCAGGGCGCTTTCAATCCCCTCGACCGTATCGATGGCATCGAATTCGGCGATGGTTTCAGCATCCAGCCCTGAATCCTTGTAATCGTCCTTCAGATCGTATGTCAGACCGACCTTCATGGGTCTAGTTCCGCGGTTTTCTGACATAGGCCTTGGATGCCATGTCGTGATCGAAACCCTGTTCGCGCAGGAAGTTCTGGCTGGTGCCCAGTGTGCCTTCGGGGTCGGGATAGCGATAGGTGCCACCCTCGAAATTGGTCAGCAGCAGGTCGGCGCCATCGCGGCCCACGACGTAATCCGGCATCAGCGGTATCTTGCCGCCGCCGCCCGGGGCATCGACGACGAAGACCGGGTTGGCGTATCCGGTGGTGAAACCGCGCAGGCCCGCCATGATCTCCAGGCCTTTTTCAACCGGGGTGCGGAAATGGCCGGAGCCGGAAACCGGATCGCATTGATAGAGGTAATAAGGCTTCACCCGGATTTTCAGCAGCCCATGATAGAGCGTCTTCATGGTTTCCAGATCGTCGTTCACGCCTTTCAGCAGCACGGTCTGGCTGCCCAGCGGGATGCCGGCATCGGCCAGACGTTCGCAGGCTTCGGCGGTCTCCGGCGTCAATTCATCAGGGTGGGTGAAGTGAATACTCATCCACAGCGGATGATATTTCTTCAGGATCTTGGTCAGGTTCTTGGTAATGCGCTGGGGCATCACGACCGGGATCTTGGTGCCGATGCGGATGAATTCCAGATGTTTGATCCGGCGCAGGCGGGCCAGCAGCCATTCCAGCTTGTCATCCATGATCGACAGCGGATCGCCACCTGATAACAGGCAGTCGCGGATTTCCGGATGGGCTTCGATATATTGCGCGGCCTTTTCCCACTGCGAAATGCTGAAACTGTAGACGCCGTTGGTCTCGCCGACCATGCGCGAACGGGTGCAGTAGCGGCAATAGGTCGAGCAAAATCCCGTGGTCAGAAATAACACGCGGTCGGGATAGCGATGGACAAGGCCCGGTGTCGCGGTGTCGTGATCCTCACCCAGCGGGTCCGGGTCTTCCCCGGGTGTACGTACGTACTCGCCTGTCACAGGAATATGCGTACGGCGCAAGGGTTGTTCCGGATTCAGCTCATCCAGCAGCGAGGCATAGTAAGGCGTGATGCCGATCGGCAGCGACCCGCGATGTTTCAGGACCGCGGTTTCCTCATCGGGGGACAGCTTGATAATGCGCGATAATTGCTCAAGGTCGCGAATGCGGTGACGCACCTGCCAGCCCCAGTCCGACCAGTCTTCCTTGGTGGCTTCGGGGTAGAAACGGCGGCGGAACGCGCGGGATTTTTCGCTTTCGGGGAAGCCGGGATTCTTGAACAGAGATTTCTTGGCTTGCTTGCGGGCGGTCTTGGTCGGGATGATCCCGTCTTCTTGTCCTGCCGGGCGTTTATCGGAATGGGTTTTGTGCAGCGAGGGGAAGCTCAAGGATGCGGCAGTATTGCTCGCCTCGACCGTCTGCAGCTGGTAAGGGTTGTGGTGCCCGTTGTCAGTGCCACGATCCGATAAATCCAGCGCAATCCGCGGTGATGCGGAAGCGTCTTCGGGAAGGTCTGCCGATCCAGGTCGGTCTTTCATTTTTATTTCGCGTTGGGGCTTCCGGCTTACAGGACTATGACGGCTTTGTTCTCATTAAAAGCGGCATAGCCCGATGCTCCCCACGATCAGGAAACACACTCCCATATCATACCAGTTTTATAAAAAAACAATCGCTTTTTTGAAATTCCGGACAAAGATTGCACGGAAATGTAAAACACGGTTTTTGTTCTGCGGTTCCGGCTACAGAATGAACTTGGAAAGGTCGGTATTTCTGGCCAGTTCGGCGACCTGTGACTTCACCAGTCCAGCATCGATCCGGATATTCTCGCCGCCCCGGTCGGTTGCGGTAAAGCTGATATCATCCAGCAGCTTTTCCATGACCGTATGCAGGCGGCGGGCGCCGATATTCTCGACCGTTTCATTGACAGAAAACGCGATGGCGGCAATCTCGTCGATGGCGTCGTCGCTGAAATCAATGGTCACGTCTTCTGTTCCGATCAAGGCTTTGTACTGGCGGATCAGGCAGGCATCGGTCTCGGTCAGGATACGGCGGAAATCTTCCTTGGTCAGGGCGTTTAATTCGACCCGGATCGGCAGGCGGCCCTGCAGTTCGGCCAACATGTCCGATGGCTTTGCATAATGGAACGCGCCCGAGGCAATGAACAGGATATGGTCGGTTTTGACCGGGCCGTGCTTGGTGTTGACGGTTGTGCCCTCGATCAGCGGCAGCAAGTCGCGTTGCACGCCTTCGCGGCTGACGTCGCCGCCCCGGGCATCCTGACGGCTGGCGATCTTGTCTATCTCGTCAATAAACACGATGCCGTTTTGTTGCACCAGTTCCAGAGCGGTTGCGACCACCTTGTCATCATCCAGCAGCTTGTCGGCCTCTTCGGCCATCAGCACTTCATAGCTGTCTTCGACGTTTAATTTTTTGCGCTTGGTCCGTCCGCCAAAGGCTTTGCCCATGATATCGCCGATATTGATCATGCTCATCGACGATCCGGGCATGCCGGGAATATCAAAGCTTGCCATCGGGTCGGTTCTGTCCTGAACGTCGATTTCGATTTCTTTGCTATTCAGATCGCCGTTACGCAATTTCTGACGGAAGGATTCGCGCGTATGTTCGCTGGCGGTATCACCGACCAGCGCATCCAGAACGCGGTTCTCCGCATAAAGCTCGGCCTGTGCGGTGACGGAACGGCGCATTTTCTCGCGCACCATATGAATGGCGATTTCAACCAGATCGCGGATGATCGATTCAACATCCTTGCCGACATAGCCGACCTCGGTGAATTTCGTGGCTTCCACTTTCAGGAAGGGTGCCTGCGCCAGCTTCGCCAGCCGTCGCGCAATCTCGGTCTTGCCGACGCCGGTGGGGCCGATCATCAGGATATTTTTCGGATAAATCTCTTCCTGCAAATCCTTCGGCAGTTGCTGGCGTCTCCAGCGGTTACGCAGCGCGATGGCAACGGCACGTTTGGCGGCAGTCTGGCCGATGATATGGCGGTCCAGTTCCGAAACGATTTCGCGCGGGGTCAGGGTCGGGATGTCGATGGTAATGGGTGATTTGCTCATGGTGATCAAATAGATTGCCGGTTACAGCTTTTCAAGCACGACGTTGTGGTTGGTGTAGACGCAAATATCGCCCGCGATCTTCATCGCCTTGCGCGCGATCTCTTCCGCGCTTAAGGGTTGATCGATCAGCGCGCGTGCGGCGGCCAGCGCATAGTTGCCGCCGGAGCCAATGCCGATAATGCCGTCTTCGGGTTCGACGACATCACCTGTGCCAGTCAGGATCAGCGATGTTTCCTTGTCGCACACGGCCATCAGCGCCTCGAGGCGGCGGAGATATTTATCCATGCGCCAGTCTTTCGCCAGTTCGACGCAGGCGCGGGTCAGTTGCCCCGGATGTGCCTCCAGCTTGGCCTCAAGCCGTTCAAACAATGTGAAGGCATCGGCGGTGGCACCGGCAAACCCGGCGATGATCTGACCGTCTTTACCCAGACGGCGGATTTTGCGCGCGTTGGATTTCAGCACGGTCTGGCCCATCGATACCTGACCGTCGCCGGCGATGACGATCTCTGCGCCCTTGCGGACGGCAAGGATGGTGGTGGCATGCCACTGGCCGAGGTAATTATAAGGCGTGTTTTGTTCTGTCATGATGATTGAGGATATAGACCCCCGAAGTCTTCAAATCAACCCGTTGATATGGAAAGCGACATGAATTTGCGTTTGCGAAATGACAGGCGTAGGATTCCGAGTCTAAACGCGGGCTGTTCTGGTCCCGCAGAAAAGCGATCCATCCGATGTTCCTGAAAGAGCATACGTCTCACGCCCCGGAAACGGGTCATTCCGAGAAATCCGTCACCAACCGTTTCTGGATTCTGTTTCTGGGTTCCATCGGCGTGGTTTATGGCGATATCGGCACCAGCCCCTTGTATGCGTTCCGCGAAGCGGTGTTGCAGACCGCTGGTTCGGACGGTATTTCCCCAGTCGAGATTTATGGGGTGTGCTCGCTGATCCTGTGGTCGCTGATGCTGGTCGTGACCCTGAAATATGTGTTGTTCCTGCTGCGGCTGGATAACCACGGCGAGGGTGGCATTCTGTCGCTGGTGGTGCAGGCGTATAAACCCTCGGGCAAGCTCGGGCCGTTTGTCTTCTTCATGGGGCTGATCGGGGCCGGGTTGTTTTATGGCGATGCGGCGATTACACCCGCGATTTCCGTATTGTCGGCGGTCGAGGGTTTGAAGCTGATCACGCCTGTTTTCGAACATTACATTCTGCCGATCTCGATCTTCATCCTGTTCCTGTTGTTTTATGCGCAGAAAAACGGCACGGGCCGCGTGTCGGTCTTTTTCGGCCCGGTGACGGCTATATGGTTTTTGACGATGGGGGCGCTGGGCGTCTGGTGGATTGCGCAGAACCCGGCCGTGCTGCATTCACTGAATCCATATTATGCCCTCTACTTCTTCTTTCATCACGGCATGGTGGGGCTGATCGTTCTGGGGGCTGTATTTCTGGCGGTGACGGGCGCGGAAGCGCTCTATGCCGATCTCGGGCATTTTGGCCGCCTGCCGATTCAGCGGGCGTGGCTGTATCTTGTATTCCCTTGTCTGGGCTTGAATTATCTCGGGCAGGGCGCATTGGTCATGCTGCATCCCGATGCGATGGAAAACCCGTTTTACAGACTGGCGCCGGACGGCTTCCTGTTGCCGCTCATCATACTGGCGACATTCGCGACCATCGTGGCGGCGCAGGCCGTTATCACCGGGGCTTATTCGCTGACACGGCAGGCCATTCAGCTTGGGTTCCTGCCGCGCATGGAAATCCGTCATACATCGACCGACCAGCGCGGTCAGATTTATATGCCGAAGGTGAACAGGCTGCTGCTGGTCGGCGTTGTGCTGCTGTGTCTGATGTTTGGCAGCTCGGGCAGTCTGGCATCGGCCTACGGGATTGCGGTTTCCGGCACGATGCTTGTGTCTTCTATCCTGTCATTCATCGTGATCTGGAAGGTCTGGAAGAAGCCCGTAATGCTGGCCAGCCTGATCGTGGCGCCGTTTATCGCGCTTGAGGTCGTGTTCTTTGCCGCCAATATGTTGAAAGTTTTCGAAGGCGGGGCTGTGCCCTTGCTGATGGCGGCGTTTCTGGTGCTGTTGATGACGATCTGGGTCAGGGGCACAGCCTACCTGAAGCGGAAATCGCAGGAAGAAGTGATCGCGCTTGGCGATCTGGTTGAGACACTGGACCGTCAGGCCCCGACGCGGATCGAGGGGACGGCGATTTTCCTGACCAGCGACCCGACGACAGCGCCGATTGCCTTGCTGCAGAATCTGAAGCACAACCATATCCTTCATACCCGCAACATTATCCTGACGGTTGCAACATCCCCCATGCCGACCGTACCGGAGAATTTACGGCTGTCAGTTGAAGCTTTATCATCATCGATCAGTTGTGTCGTGCTGAACTTCGGTTACATGGAAACGCCGGACGTTCCGACGGCGTTGCAATTGCTGGCACGTCATGGTGTGGATGTGGACCTTGAGAACGCGTCCTATTTCCTCGGTCGTCGTTCTATCGTTTCGGACGGGCGGGTGGGGCTGCCGGAATGGCAGGATCATATCTATATCTCGATGGCGCGGTCGGCGGCGAACGCGAATGACTTCTTCCGCATTCCCTATAACAGGGTTGTCGAGCTGGGCATTCAGCTGGCCGTATAAAAAACGGACCAATATGACAACAGGAAGCTTGTCTTGAAAATGCCGCGAATCCATATCATTCTGTCTATTGAATGATTTGACAGTTTTTTGGGGCACGCACCACCGATGGATTTCCTTCCTGAACTTTTCTCCGGCCAGTTTCTGGGGCAGCCTTTAAGTCTGTGGCTTGTTTTCATAGCCGTCGTTCTCTCGCTCCTGATTTTCGATCTCGGGTTCCTCAATAAAAAAGACCATGTGATCGGCGCGGCGGAAAGCCTCAAGCTGACGGCTGTCTACGTCGTGATCGCCCTGTTGTTCGGGGCGTGGATCTGGAAGGAACTGGGTGCTGATGACGGGATGGATTACCTGACGGCCTATCTGGTCGAGCTCAGCCTTTCCGTCGATAACCTTTTTGTCATCTCGCTGATCTTTGCCTATTACGGCGTGCCACGCGAATACCAGCACCGGGTCTTGTTCTGGGGCATCATCGGCGTGATCGTGATGCGCGGCATCATGATCGGCGTTGGCGCGGCGCTGGTTCATAATTTTGAATGGGTTCTGCTGATCTTTGCGGCATTCCTTGTCTTTACCGGCATCAAGATGGCGCTTTCCAAAGACGATGATGATGAAAAGATCGATGACAGCCGCTTCGTTAAATTCCTGCAAAAGCACCTGAAGGTGACCAAATTCCTGCACGGCCATGCATTTTTTATCCGTGATAAGGGGATCGATAACCCGAATGGCGGCTTGCGCCCAACCCCGCTGTTTCTGGCGCTGGTCACGGTCGAGATTGCCGATCTGATTTTCGCGGTCGACAGCGTTCCGGCGGTTCTGGCGATTACGACAACCACGTTCGTCGTTTACACCAGTAACATCTTTGCCGTGGTCGGCTTGCGGGCGATGTATTTCGCGGTGGCGGCGATCATTCACCGCTTCATTTATATGAAATATTCGCTGGCGATCATCCTTGTCTTTATCGGCTGCAAGGCATTCTACGCCCACATTTTCGATACCAAGGTGCCCCCGTATATCTCGCTCAGCATTACGCTGGCGGTTCTGCTGGGCGGGGTGTTTGCCTCGATGCTCAGGACCAAAAGCGGGCCGGAGCATAAACTCGACGGTAGCGAGTCGCCTTAAGATATCATCATGGGATTCGTTAGGGAGCGGGATCGTTATCCCGCTTCTTCTTTTTTACTGATATGACTAAGGATGGCTGATATTCAGGCGGTCGAGGGCTTCGCCGATGGGAACGAACATGTTCAGCCCGGTGGCGGCGTCAGCATCGGTATATCCGGCCACGCTTAAGCCCACGATATTGCCTTGCGCATCCAATAGCGGGCCGCCGCTATTGCCGCCGTGAATCTCGATATCGGCCTGAATGAAGTTCTGGCGGGTACCCAGGATGCGGAAATTCTTCCGGTGGGCGCTGACCATACCTTTGGTGATCGTGTCTTGCAGTTGCCGCGCCAGCGGTGCGCCAATGGCATAAACATCTTCACCGATGGCGGGCCATGAGGTGCGTAGCGGCAATGTCGTGATCTGCAGGTCCTTGGGCTTGTCCTCCAGCTTCAGCAGGGCAACATCACGGGCAGGATTGCGGCGCAGGACTTCGGCAATCATCTTCTCTTCTTTATCCGCACTCACCACCCGTACGCGCAAGGCATCGCCGACGACATGGCTGTTGGTCAGGATATGGCCATCATTCGTGATGAAGAATCCCGATCCGTGGCCTGTGCCCCCTTCGACCATCACGGCGGCATGGCGCGCTGTGTCGAGATATTGTGCCGGTGGCGTGACTGAAAGTGGTGTGTTACTGATCCTGACATTTTCCTGCGCATCGAATTTCCGGCGTGCGTCGGTGTATTCATTCTTGGCTTTCCAAAGATCTGTATCAGGACGGCGGCCATGGATCATCAGCTCACGGAAATTCTGTTCAGCGGCCAGATTATGCGCGGCCATGGAAAATGCATCGTTAAACATCAGCGCCAGACCCTCGTAATTCGCATTTTTACGGTCAACATATCCTTCCGTTACGGTTTTATAGACCGTTGTCTTGCGCAGCGAGTCATAGACGTTCCATTCGACCTCGATATACAACTCGCCTTTCTCGCCGTAGCGGCGGCTTAAGGCGCTACCGAGCAAGCCCGGCTCCTGATAGCAGGCATCCATGCGGGCATTGATGACCTTGGCACCGATCTTGAATTCGGTACGCAGCCAGTCTTCATCGGCCTCTTCTTCAAACAGGAAATCATCGCTGCCCGTGACATCATAACCCAGACCCGACATGGTCTGGTGGAAAGCCTTGCGGGCGCTTGCGGTATCGACAGTATTGGTGAGCTGTGTGCGCTCGGCTTCATATGATGCCACGCACCAGTTCATGGCTTGCGATCCGTAATTGCCGATCTCGTGCCCCAGCGGCAGGCGGAAGACGATGTTGCTCAGGCGGAAGGGGGCAGGGTGCGCGTTGTCGGGCACGGCATCGACGGCGGCGAAATCAACTTTCTTCACCTGCGTGCCACAGGCGCTCAGCATCATCAGCGCAGTACAGGCTATCATCATCAGGCGCATGATATCCCCTTCCATGTTCCTTCTTACGCCCAAGTGTAAGGCAGTTTCACGATCATGCAATGCACAAATGCTGAATTTGCGCCGGCTTGTCATACGGCATTGCAACAATCCTCAAGCAAAATAATCTTTTTGCGCTGTTTGTTTTTTCATCTTTCTTCATATGTTTTATGATGAAATAGAAAGTAGAGCAGGGACAGGACTCCATACATGACAGATTCTCCGAGACTGAAGACGCTGAAGCCGGTGGCGACAGTTGAGCTTGCGACGTCGCTTTCAACCGGCGAAATGCAGGATCTTTGCGATTCAACCGATGCCGCGATTGAAAATGGCGGCGGGTTCGGCTGGATCAAACTGCCGGCGCGGGAAATCCTCGAGCGCTATTGGCAGGGCGTCATGACCATGCCGCAACGCCGCCTGTTTCTGGCGCGTCTGGATGGCGTGATCTGCGGCACCTGCCAGCTGATGCTGCCCAGCCGCAACAATGAAGCCCAAAGTTTTGCCGTGCATCTGACCGCTAATTTCGTGGCCCCCTGGGCGCGGGGTCATGGTCTGGCCCGCATGCTGATCGAGGCCGCCGAGAAACAGGCGCTGGAAGATGGGTATGCCGTGATCAATCTGGATGTCCGTGAGACGCAGGACGCCGCGATCAAGCTGTATGAAAGCATGGGGTATGAGCTGTTTGGCCGTCACCCCTATTACGCCCGCGTCGGTGATGACGTCATCGAGGGCCGTTATTACACCAAGGCGATCGATCCTTTGATCCTCAAAACCACCAAGCAATAAGGCTCCAGGCTGTTCATGACGGGCCTGCCGCACCTTCCGGCGGCGGGGTTGGCAAATTAACCTTTTGCCCTATCTGACTGAGTTGAAAGATCGACTCATAAGAAAAAGGAAGGAGGATCATCATGATCCGCATATTCCCCCGTGAATCCCTTGGGCAATTCCAGACCGAATGGCTGGATTCCCGCCATCATTTCAGCTTCGGCGAATATCATGACGATAACCGCATGGGCTTTGGCATGCTGCGCGTCATCAATGATGACATCATCCGTGCCGGGACCGGGTTCGACCTTCACCCCC
>JAMHVA010000343.1:0-1812 GCA_035904625.1 Alphaproteobacteria bacterium
GGATATGAGCATCGCCGAGATCAACCTGATTCTGGAGACAGCGGAATCTTTTCTGGAAATTTCGACGCGCGAAATTAAAAAAGTGCCGACCCTGCGCGGTAAAAGCGTGATCAACCTGTTTTACGAAGCCAGCACGCGCACGCGGACATCATTTGAAATAGCGGGGAAAAGGCTGAGCGCCGATACCATCAATATTTCCGCATCGACCAGTTCCGTCGTCAAAGGAGAGACGCTGATCGACACGGCGCGCAATCTTGAAGCCATGAACCCGGACATTATCGTAATCAGACACAGTGCCGCCGGCGCCCCGCACCTGCTCGCCTCCCTGGTCCGCCAATCCATCATCAACGCCGGCGACGGCGCGCATGAACATCCCTCTCAGGCGCTGCTCGACATGATGACCATTAAAGAAAAGAAAGGCAAAATCGCCAGGCTGAAGGTCGCGCTTGTCGGCGATATTCTGCACAGCCGGGTCGCACGGTCCAATATTTACGGTTTGTCCAAAATGGGCGCCCAAGTGGTCGTGGCCGGTCCGGCCACAATGATGCCGCGCGATATAGATCAGATGGGCGTCCGGGCTTACACAAAACTCGAAGATGCCATAGCCGACGCCGACGTCGTGATGATGCTGCGCATTCAGCTGGAGCGTGAGAAACAAAACATCTTTCCTTCGCTTCGAGAATATGCCCAGCACTACTGTTTGAATCGCAAGAACATCAAACTGGCCAAACCTGACGCCATCGTCATGCACCCGGGCCCGCTGAATCGCGGTGTGGAAATTTCACCCGATATTGCCGACGATCCGGACTACTCCGTCATTCTTGATCAAGTCAATAACGGCGTCGCCGTCAGAATGGCGCTGCTTTACCTGCTCACCGGAGGAAACGAATGAAACTTTTATTAAAAGGCGCAAGGGTGATTGACCCGTCGCAAAAAATGGATGCCCGGATGGATATTCTGATTGAAGAAGGGAAAATCGCCGGTTGCAGCTCCAATATCAAAGCCTCGCAGGATGTAAGCGTTGTCGATCTGACCGGGATGATTGTCGCGCCCGGTTTGATCGATATGCACGTGCATTTGCGCGAACCGGGTCTGGAGTATAAAGAAACCATCGCCAGTGGTTCTGCCGCCGCGGTGGCCGGTGGTTTCACGTCGATTGCCTGTATGCCCAACACGGAACCGGTCAACGACAATCGCTCCATCACGGAGTTCATCCGCAGAAAAGCCGCTGAGGCGAATCTGGCCAATGTCTATCCCATCGGCGCGATCAGCATCGGTTCGGAAGGCAGGCAGTTAACGGAATTCTGGGATCTCAAGGAAGCCGGGATTCTCGCTCTATCCGATGACGGGAAACCCGTCATGGACGCGGCCCTGATGCGCCGGGCCCTGGAATACGCTTCATCGCTGAACTTGCCGGTTATTCAACACTGTGAAGACAAGAATCTTTCCGCGGGCGGCCTGATGAACGAAGGATATTATGCCACAGTGCTCGGCTTGCCGGGTATTCCAGCCATCGCCGAAGACGTCATGGTGGCGCGTGATATTCTGATTGCCTAATACACTCGCACACGGATTCATATCGCGCATGTCAGCACGGCGGGCGCCGTCCGTCTGATTCGCAATGCGAAAGCGCGGGGGCTGAACGTGACGGCGGAAACCGCCCCGCATTACTTCACCTTAACCGATGAATCGCTCCAGGATTATGACACCAACTACAAAGTCAGTCCGCCGCTCCGCAGCGCAGCTGATGTCGCCGCCATTAAAGAAGGCCTTGCGGACGGCACGCTGGACGTCATTGCCTGCGATCACGCG
>JAMHVA010000344.1:0-15905 GCA_035904625.1 Alphaproteobacteria bacterium
GCACCATCGGCACCACCCGTGCCGCCCGATATACCGGCATTCGCAATGACAAGATCAATCGGGCACTGATCATCCAGCGACAACATCCATGCCGACATCGCCGCTTTATCAGTGACATCAATCAGTACCGTCTCAACATGCGCTCCGCGCGCACGGCAGAGATCGGCAACAGAAGAAAGCCGCGTTTCATCACGACCTGTCACATACAGGCGTGTGCCTGATTGCGCGTAATGAAGCGCCAGCGCCATCCCGATTCCGCTGGAAGCGCCGGTGATCAATATGGTTTTGTAATCTTTCATGGAATTACCGCGTGACCGGAAACTGCGCTTTATAAACAGAAAACGCTTTTTCGAATTCGCTTGTTACATCCCTGGGTTCTTTGAAGGATGTATTGATGACGAGGTCAAAATTCTCCTCAGCGCTGATATCGACGCCATAAAGAGTTTTGTAGCGAAGAATTTCACTCTTGCGGCGGCGCTCGACTTCATCCATCGCTGTTTTCAGATCAGGAAATTTCTCACGCAGTTCGGCCCCGTCCTTGAAAATGCGATGAACCGCAACCTCCGGATCGACGGTCAGGCGAATCTTCAGGGCATTATCGACAAAGAACCACGCCATGCGTGAATCAAGGATCAGATTTTCTTTCTGATCGTTCAGTGTTTTGAGGAAATCATCAACCAAATGATCGATCTCGGCCTGCGACTCGGCCATTTCATTCAGTTCGGTCAGGGAGATTCCTTTTTCAGCAGCCAGTGTGCGGAAAATATTTCCGGTCGTAATCAGGCGATAGCCGGTCAGTTCGGAAACAGCCCGCGCAAAAGTGCTTTTGCCGCTGCCGGGGTCGCCCGTGATGGCGATGCGATGATAAATTTCTTCTGACATGACCCATTTTTAGGGGGGCGGACGCATCAGGTCAAGCCTCGAGCGCCTGTGCCAGACGGATAAAATCGTTAACGGTGATTTGTTCAGCGCGCAGATCCCCGCGAATTCCGGTTTTTTCCAGCAACGGTGCATATTCCCCCAGTGAAGAACGCAGCATTTTTCGCCTCTGGCCGAACGCTGCCGCCGTAATGGTCTCTACTGCCGCAAACGAAGGCGCATCGTCGCCAAGCACCCGCGGGCTGAATTCCACGACGCTGGATGCCACCTTGGGCGGCGGGGTAAAAGCAGACCCCGGCAGGTCATAAGCCCGTTTTACAGTACAAAGCCACTGCGCCACGACGGACAAACGGCCATAATTTTTATGATCGGGAACCGCCGCCAGCCGGTCGGCAACCTCGCGCTGGAACATCAGCAACATGCGGTCGGCAAACCCTGCATGTTCCCGCATCAGTTTCAGCCAGCCAATAACCAGAGGCGTCGCTATATTATAAGGCAGGTTTGCAATGATCATGCGCGGCCCCTGCGGCACAGCTGCCAGTATATCGAACGCCATGGCATCGCCGTGAACCACCTGCAAACGCCCTTGCGCCGCATCGACAAGCGATTGCAGGGCGGCAACAGCCCGCGCATCGAATTCAATCGCAATCACGTGCCCCGCCCCGCCCTTCAGAAGGCTGCGGGTCAGGCCGCCCGGGCCCGGGCCGATTTCAATCACCGTATGCCGCGACATATCGCCCGCCTGACGGGCGATCTTGTCGGTGATATTCATATCGAGAAGAAAGTTCTGCCCCAGCGCCTTGGTTGCCCGCAGCTCATGCGTGGCAATCACTTCGCGCAAGGGCGGCAGGGCGGCGACAGCCTGAGCAACAGAATAATCAGACACGCCGTTCAATGAAAGCTTCCGCTTTCAGATCCAGAAGGTGACGGCGCTGTGCCCGTTCAAGGCGTTCTGTACCCAGACGGTACAGGACTTCTTCACGCGAGGGGATGTTTTCTTCGGCAATCACACGCTTCTTGCGCACCGTGACGATATAATAGCCGGAAATCGTCCGTACAGGCTCACTCAGATCACCTTCATTCATCCGCATCAGAACATCTTCAATCTCGGGGGACAGCGAACCTTCCTGCACCCAGCCGATATCACCGCCACGCTTGGCGCTGGCCGATTGCGAGAACTGGGTGGCAACACGCGGGAACGGCGCTTTCCCCTGTAGCATTTCGCGCGTCAGCTTCTCCGCCAGTTGTTTGATATTTGCCTCTTCATCCGGCTTGTCTACGGGGAGGAAAATTTCAGCCACCAGATATTCATTCTTGCCGATACTGGCGCGCAGACGGTCAAGCATCGTATCGACTTCCGAGTCATTGATATTGATGCCGGGGCGGATTTTCTGCTGCACCACTTTGCCCCATGCCATCTGGCTGCGGATCTGGTTCTCCATCGCGCGCACAGGCACACCTTGCTGGCGCATCACGGCACGGAATTTCTCAAGCTCCATGCCGTTTTGCTGCGCGATCGTGGCGAATCCCTGCTGCACATCTTCCGGCGATATCGTGATCCCCAGACGGGCAGCTTCCTGCATCATCAGGCGCTCTTCCACCAGCATATTAATAACTTGCGGCAACAGACGCTCGCGAATTTCCGGTGAATTGGGAATACCGGACGAAATCATCAGCAGTTTCAAGCGGTCCTGAACGTCGGACGCCGTGATCGCATCGTCATTGACGACGGCGGCAATCGTTTCGGTACGGGCCGCCTGTGCGGATGAAAACGCCAGTCCGACGCCGCAGAGAAGTACAAATGTCGCAATCAGAATTTTTTTCATTATTGGATTATCCCGAATGAATAAGGCCGTTTCAGGCGGTTTTCTTGTCAGCAAAGCGGCCACCCGCCTTATAAGTTTCCAGATACGAAGGCAGTATAAGCCCCATGCCCGTGGGCGTCAGCCCCAGCGCCGGCAAGCCCGGTGCACCCGCCGCAACAATATTGTCTGTTTTCAAGCTTTCCACCTGATCCGGGGTCAGCATTGGATTCGGCATCAGCGCCAGAAACGCCGCCTTCAGCTTGGCAAGCCAGAACGGCACATACACCAGCGGACGGCGGCAACCCGTATACAGGAACAAAAGATTGTAAATATCACGCAGCGTCACGATATCCGGGCCGCCCAGTTCATAGGTCTTACCGCGCGGATCGATATCAGCCAGCGCCGGGGCCAGCAGGGCCGCCATCACGGCATCGGCAACATCACCGACATAAACCGGTTGAAATTTTGTCTTGCCGCCGCCGATCAATGGCATCATCGGCGCGATCCGCATCAATGATGCAAACATATTGAAAAAATTATCTTCCGGCCCGAACATCACGCTGGGGCGCAGGATCACCGCCTGCGGATACGCTTTCAGAACGGCTTGCTCGCCTTCTCTTTTGGATTGGGCATATTTCGATGTGCTGCGATCCACCGCCAGCGCCGATATATGAACGAAACGCTGGACGCCTTCCTTGGCGCAGGCTTCGGCAATCTGCTGTGGCAGCTCGACATGCAGACGGCGAAATTTGTTGCGGCGTCTTTCATGCAGAATCGCCACGCAGTTCACGACCAGATCGGCGCCCTCGATCGCTTCGCGCAGACGCGCCGTGTCATTGTAACCGCAATGGAACGGAACCACCTGTCCCACCGCGCCGCATGTTTTCAGGAAATTGGCGCGTTCAGGCACCCGGGTCACGACCTTGACCGTATAGCCCGCCGCCGCCAGCCGCTTGACGACATGACGCCCGAGAAAGCCGGACCCGCCGAAAATGGTCGCGATTTTTCGTTTCGTGGACATAAAGGCACTCCTGAAGGAAACTGCCCCCAATATAACAGCCGCCCTTAAACCGTCCAGCTTTTCCGCGGATTTCAGGCTAAAACATCCCCAAAACAGGTCTTCCCGGTGAGACCGCTCTTTTATTTCTTGCAGCAAACTCTCCCTTAAGATTATACATAATATAAGGTGAGGGTATGATGGCAAAAACCTACATTTTCAGCAGGGCCGCACAAAAAATGGATCAGATGCAGCAACACCATCTGGATTCCTGCGTGCAGGATGTCATGCGTGTGGCCAGTCTGATCTGCCGCGGCAGGGAGGAAGGGTACGATCTTCATTCCGGCTTCACCCGGCAGGCCATCCTGCTGCGTCATTTTCATCACACCTACGCCCCGTCACAGCCCATCGATATCGAGCATCTCTATCAGGATGCGCTGGAAGAAAGAACGCGCCATTTCCATGCCGAGTTTCAACAGCTGGGATGGCAGCCCCGTCTGCACAGCCATGACGCCGGTACTCTGGATGAAATCACCCGGCGCGTTCTGGAAGACAGCAGCCCTTATCTGAAACAGGCCGCGCAATGGCTGCAGGCGCATCAGGAAAGCCATGATCTGGAATTGTTCCAGACACCCGAAATGGCGGGGTGGTTATTGCTGCAAACGGGCATCCGCGATCAGCGGACGCTTCATCAGGTCATCAGGGATGATATGGAACAGCTGATCAGCCACGAGCAAGGCTGCGCGCAGGCACAGCGTGCGCAAAAAATGAGCCGGTTCAAGATTGTTTAGAGGAAAGCTCTAATCTTCACGAGTAACAAAACTATCCATCACGCGTTTCATGCCGCCGCGGTCGAAAGCAATATCCAGCTTGTTGCCATCAACATTGACGACCGTGCCCGACCCAAATTTTTCATGCGATACGCGCACGCCGCGGGCATAGGCATCTTTGGGCAACGGGCGGTCACGGCTGGAATAGGAAACACCCTGGGGCCGCACTTTCATCGAAGGTTTTATGCCGGATGAATCCCAGTGCTGCGACCGGCCCGGATTATACGTCCCCTGCTCGCTGGAGCTTTCGATATGCTCTTCCGGCAATTCATCGACAAAGCGCGACGGGATGGCGCTGATCCATTTGCCGTACATCTGGCGGTTGGCGGCGTAGGATATATACGCCTTCTTACGCGCCCGTGTCAGGCCGACATAAGCCAGACGGCGTTCTTCCTCCAGCCCTTTCAGGCCGTTTTCATCCATGCTGCGCTGGGACGGGAATAAACCCTCTTCCCAGCCAGGCAGGAACACGGCGTCGAATTCAAGACCTTTGGCGCCATGAAGCGTCATGATCGAAATCGCATCGTCTGACTGGTTATCATTACGTTCAAGAACCAGTGCGACATGTTCAAGAAATTCCGGCAGGGTTTCATATTCACCCATCCCGGCAATCAGTTCTTTCAGGTTGTCGATGCGACCCGGCGCATCGGGCGATTTATCCGCCTGCCACATGGCGATATAACCGGATTCATCCAGAATCTGACCGGCAAGAACCGGGTGTTCCGTCATGGATATCAGCGACCGCCAGCGTTCAAAATCAGCAATCACCTGCGCCAGCGCGCCCTTGATCTTGGGCTTCAGTTCATCTGTATCGAGCAATTGCTGGATTGCCGTATAAAGGCTTGTGCCCTTACTCCGCGCGACCGCATAGAGCATCTGGATCGTCGTATCGCCGATACCGCGCTTGGGCACATTGATAATCCGCTCCAGCGCCAGATCGTCAGCGGGTTGCGCAATCACGCGCAAATACGCCAGTGCATCGCGAATTTCCTGACGTTCATAGAAACGCTGGCCACCAATCACCTTATAATTGAGACCCAGTTGGATGAAGCGTTCTTCAAATTCACGGGTCTGGAATCCCGCACGCACCAGAACGGCCATCTGGTTCAGCGACCATTTCTTATGCTGCAGGGCCTCGATCTCTTCACCAACATAGCGCGCTTCGGCGGGGCCATCCCACAACCCGCGCACTGTGACCTTGTCGCCTTCATCCGAAGCAGACCACAATGTTTTCCCCAGCCTGTCTTCGTTATGTGCGATGACGCCGCCCGCCGCACCCAGTATATGGCCCGTCGAACGATAATTCTGTTCCAGACGAATAATCTTCGCGCCGGAGAAATCTTTTTCAAAGCGAAGGATGTTGCCGACCTCGGCGCCGCGCCAGCCGTAAATCGACTGGTCATCATCACCCACGCAGCAGATATTTCCCGATCCCTTGGCCAGCAGGCGCAGCCACATATATTGCGCGACGTTGGTATCCTGATATTCATCGACCAGCACATAACGGAAGCGGCGATGGTAATCGGACAGCACATCTTCATGCTTCGGATCACGCAGAATGCGGATCATGTGCAGAAGCAGGTCGCCGAAATCACAGGCATTCACTGTTCGAAGACGTTCCTGATACTGGCGGTACAGATAAACCATGCGACCACCGGCAGCGTCACCGGCTTCTGCTGCATTCACATCATCAGGGGTAAGGCCTCTGTCTTTCCAGCGATCGATGATCGCGATCATCGCCTTCGGCGGCCATTTTTTCACGTCGATATTTTCATTTTCCATCAGCTGCTTCAGCAAACGGATCTGATCGTCAGGATCGATGATGGTGAAATTCGATGTCAGGCCGACAAGATCAGCATGCCGGCGCAGCATGCGTGCGGCCAGCGCGTGGAATGTCCCGAGCCACCAGCCTTCGACCGGCTGCCCGCCCAGCAGGTGAGAAACGCGTTCGCGCATTTCCTGCGCGGCCTTGTTGGTGAATGTCACCGCCAGCAATTGCGACGGGAACGCCTTGCCGGAGTTCAGGATATGCGCCAGCCGCGTCGTCAGCGCGCGGGTTTTCCCCGTGCCCGCCCCCGCCAGCACCAGCACCGGACCATCAATGGTCAGCACGGCCTCGCGTTGCGGGTCGTTCAGTCCTTCGAGATAAGGAGGCATCGAATGCTGGGGCGAAAGGGATGATTGCATGCCTTTATAGTTAAAGGCTCATGCGGAAAAGAACAAGGCTTAAGCCATTTCTTTTTTCTGCTTCTTGCCGGGTGTCGGCGCGGCGGCAACCTGATTGCGCCCATTGTGTTTTGCGGTATAGAGCGCGGCATCGGCACGTTCGATCAGATCCTGCACGTTTTCGCCGGGCAGGAATTCAGCACAACCAACCGACATGGTGATACGGCCCAGCTTGTCGCCCGTGTTGCGGTTGACGACATCTTTTGTCGCGACAGCCTTGCGCAGCGCATTGCCAACGGTGACAGCTGCCTGCAATCCGGTTTCCGGCAGGATGATCGCGAATTCTTCACCGCCATAACGCGCAGCCAGATCGCGCCCCTTCACACCATCGGTCAGTGTGCGCGCCACAAGACGCAAGACCTGATCACCGACCTGGTGGCCATAATTGTCGTTGAAACTTTTGAAGTAATCGATATCAACCATCAGCAGGGCGAACGAACCTTCCGTTGCCGTGGCTTCTTCCGCAATGCGGCGCAGCTCGGCATCGAACGCCTTGCGGTTGGCAAGATTGGTCAGACCGTCTGTCATGGCCTCGCGGCGCACATTTTCAAGGTCGCGCTGCAGCTCTTCCATCACGTGGGATGATTTATCCAGCTCTTCTTCGAGTGCGCGGTTGCGTTCCAGCATGTTGCGCGTATCGGATACAACCTCTTTCAGAACATTTTCAAGCTCCTGCGGTGACGCTGTATCCTGAATGCGGGCCGTTACATCTTCAAGGTTACCGCTATATTCAGCCGTCGCGGCCTTCACATCACGGACAACGCCCGTGACATTGCGGATCGTTGAATTGATTTCATCGCCGGCGCGCCGCACCAGCTCTTCATTTTTGGCCTGACTGAGAAAGCGGCCATACATTTCATGGCAGCGTTCCTGATTGATCTTCTGGCCGTTTGCAACAAGGATATCGATGGCACGGGTAATTTCGGGGCTTTGGCCGGAAAAATAAACGTACCACAGTTCGAAGATATCCGGCATCGGCGGCAAGCCTTCCTTGCGGATACGCTCAAACGCATGATCCGCATATGTCTGGGCTTGTTTATGATCGTGAAGATATTGCAAGAGCCGGTCCCATCCAAAAAATATACGGGGTGGACTTTAACAGTCCGGAGCTTTGCGCAAAAGCGAAAAGTCCCTCCGAAAGTATCCCCTTACCCATGATGCCCCAAAGAGCCTTAATAGAAAATAAATAGCGGAGAAAAAAATTCTCCGGAATCAATATGATAAATGACATAATTCAGTGGGTTAGATTGAGGCAAAGCCTTGCGGCATCGGGGCCGCCTTGATCTTCAGGGCGGGGATTTCAAAATCGGGTCCCTTGTCGAGACCTTTGAGTTTGGGATCGACGCCGTTGCTGGCGACAACTTCACGGGCATTGACAGTCATGCCGGTGATCGCCTTGGCCGCCACCGTATCCTGCAGATTGAGTTTCGGCGCTTTGTCGAAACCGTTCAGGTCGGAACCCGTCGTTTCGACACGGCCCAGATCCACAGGCGATTTTTCACCCGGAATGCGGGACATTTTCGACATGAAGCTGTCGGCATTGGCAGAGGGTTGTTGTGCCTGCATCGTGACAGGCGTCGCGGAAACGGATGAAGCCGCGTTGTAACCCGGTGTATCGCCCTTCTTCGAAGACGATGACGCTGTGAAATTGGATGAACCCTGATCCTGACCCCAGCCGCGACCTGTCGCCGCCAGTTTCACGGCATCAATCGCGAACGAAGCCGCCGCAACACCCGCACCGGCTGCCGGACCCGCAAGCGCTGTCGCGCCCGCAGCCACAACAAGGCCTACGCCCTGCTTCAGCGCGGTGCCCGTCAGCGACGAACCGCCAGAAGGACCGGAGGGAAGCTGATTGACGCCAGCCTTCTTGGCCAGATCACCGGCCTGAACAGCGAAATTGGTGGCAAGTTTCTGGGCATCGCCAGCACGCGTCATCGCGCCATCAACAGATGTACCCTTGCTTAAGGCCGGACCGACACCGCTCGGGGCCCTGGACACAAGATCCTGCAATTGTTGTTTGGCTTGCGCCTGTTGTTCAGTGGCTGTCGGCTGCGTACCTGCATCTTGCGGCGCGGCGACTTGTCTTTGAATGGTCTGGAGAAGATCGGGTTTCGGCGCTGTGTCGTAGACCGGATCGTTCGAAGCAAGATCGACGCCTTCTTCAGGGAATGCATCCCCGAAGGCCTTCTCTTGGAATGTCGATCTCAAAGCAGACATTGCGCCCTACACACCTTTATCTTTTTCGTTACTGTAGTTGTATCTTACAACGAACCCGTTAATCAAAGGTTTTTAACCCCGTTATTACTCCCTACCATATTATCTTTTTTTTCCTCAAAATACAAATATTATGGAATTGGAACGGCTTAGCTATTGCGCAAACGACGGTAACTGATTGATTCCGCTATATGGGTACGCCCCAGTATCTCTGGTATGCGGTGTCCAGATACCTCTGATTCAAGATCGGCAATCGTCCGCGCCACCCGCAGCAGACGGTGATAGGCCCGGGCGGAGAGTTTCAGCCGGTCTGCCGCGTCATTCAAAAGCCCCCGGCCAGCCTCATCAAGCGCCGCAACCTGTTCGAGCAGCCCCGGCGGCACCGTCGCGTTCAGGTAACCCATGCCGGGGGCCAGCGCCTCGTAACGGCTCTGCTGGATCATCCGCGCTGCGGCCACACGTGCCGCGACAACAGAAGATGTTTCACCTTCCGGCATAGGAGAACCCAATTCAGCAATCGACACCGCACCCGTTTCCACCTGCAGATCGATACGGTCGAGCAACGGGCCGGAGAGTTTATCCTGATATTCGGAACCGCAACGCGGCGCCTTGGTGCATTCCTGCGAAGGATCACCGAGATAACCGCAGCGGCAGGGGTTCATCGCCGCGATCAGCTGAAAGCGGGCCGGGTACGTCACATGGTGATTGGCACGCGCCACTGTTGCCTCACCGGCTTCGAGCGGCTGGCGTAATGCTTCGAGCGTCGCACGCGCGAACTCCGGCAGCTCATCAAGGAACAACACGCCGCGATGCGCGAGCGATATCTCACCGGGCCGCGCCTTGTGCCCGCCACCCACCAGCGCGGGCAGTGATGCCGAATGATGGGGGCTGCGGAACGGTCGCTGCTGGATCAGCCCGCCTTCCGGCAATGATCCGGCCAGCGAATGGATCATCGATACTTCCAGCGCTTCACGCGGGGAGAGCGGCGGCAGGATACCGGGCAGGCAACTAGCCAGCATCGATTTCCCAGCACCCGGCGGACCAATCATCAGTAAATTATGTCCGCCCGCCGCAGCAATTTCGAGCGCGCGCTTGGCGGTTTCCTGACCACGCACCGATGATATATCGGTGATATGCATCTGTTGTTCACGTATAGCCGCCACACGCGGCTGCGGCCTGATCAGCACCTGCGTGCCCTTCATATGATTGATCAGTTGCAACAGATCGTTCGGGGCGAGGATATCAAGATCACCCGCCCATGCCGCTTCCGGCCCGCACGCCGCAGGACAGATCAAACGGTTATCATTCGATGATGCATGAATGGCCGCAGGCAACACACCCGCGACCGCGCGGATACCGGCATCCAGCGATAACTCACCCAAGACAACGCAATCACGCAATTCATCGGCAGGCAGAATTTCCATCGCCGCCAGTAACCCCAGCGCTATCGGCAAGTCGTAATGCGAGCCTTCTTTTGCAAGGTCAGCCGGTGCGAGATTGACGGTGAGGCGTTTCGGTGGCAGCGACAGCCCCAGCGCATGCAGTGCCGCCCGCACGCGCTCACGCGATTCCGCCACTGCCTTGTCCGGCAGACCCACGACAGTAAAATTTGGGAGTCCGTTGGAAATGCTGACTTCGACATCAACACCCTGTACTTCTACGCCGTGGAAGGCAACTGTACCAATGCGAGCAACCATCGCTAATCCTTATACGTACAAATTTCTTCAAATTTATAGTCCGGCTTTAGCTTTGCTACCACAGCCCTAGGCATTTTCTCATTATTAACAGGCTTAAAATAAAAATACGTCTTATCTTCAAAGCTTACAGGATAAACCCATGTATATCGTACATTATATTCGCTGCCAATTGACGGGTTTAGAGAACCAGAACTAATTACATGTGCTGACGGCCATATACTAGGAGCATTATCTACTATGTACTCTACATTCTGCTTATAATTTTCTGGCGATAGCTTGTTTGTGCATTTACCCGATAGGATACAATTAACGAAATCCACTTCGTCTTCTTTATCGTCAAAAAAGATAAAATAGCTTCCATCAAAGTACCCCGCATAACCATGAATACGATAAACAGTTTCAATCTTGCCATCGTTGGTAATATCGCGGACTATCTTCGATATCAAACCAAAAGATACCTCTTTAGATAAGGAATCTCTTTTAAAGAATTCAAAACCAGAATCCCTATTTCCCCACGTTGATTCTTTGATGTTTTTCTTATCTTGGAAGTAAGAACAAAGTTTATCATCACTATTTATAACTTTGTATTCTTCGCGAGCGCGATCAAGATTATAAGCACCCAATTCCTCTCCCGTTAAATTCGCCTCAAGTCGATTGCTTTCATCAATACAGTCAGCCTCTTTTATTTCGAACTCACTTATACGACCCTGTTTGTAACCATCAGGACCTTTACATGAAGTAAGATTAGACCCATCCAATATAATTATAGACCTTTTAACGGCCCCTTCTGCACGACCAGCATACCATCTAGCTTTGTAGTAGATGGGCTTTTGATCAATCAAAAAAGAAAAGAAGGCGTCCGGATCGCCCCCTCCCTCGCCATAAGCATATGCTTGGCCCGTATTATCTGTAACAAACAATCTTCGCCCGTCAGAAAGGGTGCATTCCGATAAAATAGGCTCGTTATAAGTAACAAGATGGCCGTATTTCTCCTGAAAATTTCCCGTCAACTTAGGCCCCCTCACCACAGACAAATCATCAGTGTTCTCAAGAATATCTAGTCTGATAATGGCGATGTTTTGATCGGGATCACAAGTAAGGGCAGCATGCTTAGATACCCAATCAGCATGTGCCGAATTTGGGGCCAACACTAACAATACACTCAGAACAATGACTATTAATTTCATACTTCCTGTTCTTTCTCTATGGGGTTAATTAGACCCCACGACCGTGAACGCAGGCAAGCGATTGCTGATCTGCACCTGCACATCAACGCTCTGAACCTCAACGCCATGAAAGGCAACTGTGTTAATGCGCGCTACCATTTAATTCTTTATACCCTCTTGTGGTTTCTCTTTCTTGTTTCGTCTTAAAAGACTCATATCTCTTGCGGTTAATAAACATACAATGGCTGCAGGTAATGGAAATATAAATGCATAGATCATTACAACATAAGAAACACCCCCTTCACCGTTACACCCAGAAGATGGGCAGTTAATAAAAGGCC
Organism: Alphaproteobacteria bacterium; assembly: GCA_035904625.1. Lineage (GTDB taxonomy): Bacteria > Pseudomonadota > Alphaproteobacteria > Micavibrionales > Micavibrionaceae > Micavibrio_C. The sequence goes on from JAMHVA010000344.1 coordinate 12,156, forward strand.
ACACAAGTAAGTAGAGAAAAACTAGAAATAGAATCCAGCCAAAAGTCCACATAAGGCGTTCATATATCATCCCAAATGAATACTTCTTCATCCCAATCTCCAATAATCTAATTAGACCGCGCGACCATCGCTGTTCTCTTCAACCTTCGGTAATGACCATCCGGTTATGGCACGAAAAAAGACGTCCGCCAAGGCGTGATTGCCGCGCTGCAACGGATCGATCCTTGAATCTTGCACTATTCCAAACGGCCCTATAAGTTAGGCCCCTAAAATTATAAGAAGACGAGTACAGGGATGACACTGCTGAAAAACTTCATGGCCGTCAGTATTTTAGGCCTCAGCGCGTTGCTGGGGCGCGAGACCTCAGCCGCCCCACGCCCCAAAACGACGCCGGGCAGCATTGTGGCCATCGGTGGCAATGAAGATAAAGCCCGCGATTTCAAAGTTCTGAAAGCTGTTATTGACGAAGCCAAAGGCGCCCGTTCGCGCGTGGTCGTGGTCACGACAGCATCCGCCGAGCCCGAAGCCCGCAAGCGCGATTACACCCACGCCTTTCAAACCATGGGGTTAAAGAACTTCACATTCATTTATATCGATAAACGCGATCAGGCGTTCGACCCCGCCATTTATAAAAAGCTGAACAAGGCCGATGTGGTGTTCTTTTCCGGCGGCGACCAGCTGCGCCTGACATCGCTGCTGGCGGGGACGCCGTTCCTGACCTCCGTGCGGCAGTTACATAAAGGCGGTGCCGTGATCGGCGGTACCAGTGCCGGGGGCGCGGTGCTTTCGGACCTGATGATTTATGCTGGCGTCAGCGAGAAGGCGACGCTTAAAGGTGAAATCCTGCTGACCAGCGGTTTCCGCTTTATCGACCGCGTGGCGTTTGACACGCATTTTCTGAACCGCGAGAGATTGCCGCGCCTGTTCAACATCGTGGCATCGAACCCGGAAATTCTGGGCATCGGTATGGACGAGGATACAGGCGTTGTTTTCCCCCGCAGCGGCGATACGCTGAAAGTTGTGGGTTCAGGCAAAGTCACGATTGTCGATGGAACGCGTATGCAGACGGACTATCACATCATCGGACGCGGCGAGAGCGCCCGTTTTATCAACGCGACCGTCCATACATTGTCGGCGGGCGACCGGTTTAATATCAAAACAAAAACCCTGACCCGCGCCGCTGGCCCACGGGTTGTCGTAGAAGTTCCCGAACCCTGATCAAACCGGGCTGCACAAGAGCCAAGGGTTCGGCTATAATCCAGCCATGCTTCGGAAAGACCTGCCCGCAACGCTCACCTCTTATGACATATTGAAGGCCATCGCCGTCGTGCTGATGGTCGTCGATCATATCGGCGCTTATTACATGCCGGAGAATTTGTGGCTGCGCCTGATCGGGCGGCTGTGCGTGCCGATGTGGTTTTTCCTGATCGGGTATGCCCGCAGCCGTGATATCAGCTGGCCCTTATGGCTGGGCGCCGCGATTGTGATCGCCAGCGATTTCATCACGGGCCGTTATATCTTCCCCTTGAATATCCTGGTGACGATCCTGATGGTACGGATCGTTATCGACCTGTATATGAAAGGTACAATGAAGAACACGCTGTTGTTCTGGTCAGGGGCGCTGGTTCTGACATGCCTGATCGTTCCGTCAATGACATTGATGCAGTATGGTACGCTGGGCCTGTTGCTGGCGGTCTTTGGCTGGCTGATCCGGAATACGGAAGAACAAGACCCGCGCCAGTTCACGCGCATTTTCCCGTATATGATTTTCTGCATCATTACTGTCACGATATCACAGTGGGCGTTGCTGCAATTTTCGCTGGCTCAGGGCCTGTTATTGTTCTGCGGTATCGGGCTTGTGATGCTGGTGCTACGATTCTTCCGTCCGGCAGAATTCACAAGCGTTCCCGCCGCGATCAAAGTGCCGCTTCAATTCATGGGACGACATACGCTTTCAATCTATGCCGTCCATCTGTTGCTGATCAAGGTCGCGGGCCTGTGGCTATACCCGGAAAATTTCAGTTTCGGGGCGTGGGACTGGTTCCCGCCGCCACTGTGGGAACGGTATTAGATACACGCTGGCTCCAGTAATCACGCGCCGCTTCATCGCACGCTGGCAACCATGGCCCAAACGCACACTGGCCACGGCACGCCCGGTCATAGGTGGCTGCCACGTCGGCCTGCGCCTGCGGGTCGCCCTGCTCGGCCTTGGTAACAAGCTGCCGAAATTCCCATTCCTTATACGGATTGAACGTACAGGCCCCGAGGCACAGCATCAGCACCATCAATGACAGGGCGCGGATCATCATCACCCTTCAGGCACAAAGGTGCCGGATTGCGAGAACGGCAGACGGCGATTGCCAAACCCTTTCAGGTAGAGGCTGCCATCGACCTTGTATGACGGGCGCAGGTCAGGATTGCGGTTCAGCTGGTCGATCTGACGCACCCAGTCGAACGGGCTGCTGGTGACGGTGACATGGACAAGGCCCTCACCCAGTGCCGGGATGGTTACATCATCCTGCGAGACACCACGCGCGAATTCCTTGCCGTTCAAAGTAACATTGTAATTCAGGCCATCGACAGGCAGATCGGCGTTGTTCGGGTTCTGAACGCGCAGCGTGACCTGATAACGCTGTTCAAAGAACGTCATGTTGTCATCAGGCGCAATGTTGGAAAGCGTCACATGCGGGGGCTGCAGATTACCAAGGCCGGAAGTCGCGCACGCCGCCAGCACAGGCAGCAGCAAGACAGCAAGATAACGATGCAGTGTCGGGCGGGAAATCATGGATATCACTCCTTCTTCCGGGGATGTCAGATCATTTTATGACATGTAAACACGGCCATTCCAAGGCATTCCGAGGGACTCTGGTTGATGTTACCGAAAATCAGCGTTAAGCGCTTTTTCACGCTTCCCTGCGACACTATAGGGAAGAAACAGGGAATCACCTGCGAACCGACCAAGGGGAATAAACAAGTGCGTATTCGTGTTCCGCAACCATCACTGAACGACCAGCAGCTTGCGACATTGCATGCGCGTTTTGTCGTGCCCATCGCCGTTCAGATGATTCTGAACGATACGGAACAGCTGGATGAGGAATGCGAATGCGCATTGCATGAATGCCTGTCGGAACTGGCGCCCGATACGGGATTGCTGTGTCTGGCCTTATGCACCCAGCATGTGACGTCATCGCTGCCCCATATGCCGATTGCCCAGACATTGAATATGGCCGCCAACAGAATTGTTGCCGAATATGGCGCTGCGTTGCTGGCGGAATCAAGCCGTCATGCCGAACGTATCAGCGATGCCGACGCCCTGATGCTGCTCTATCATGTTCCCGAAGATCTGGAAGAACTGGCCGCCCTGCTTGATGCGACACTCTCTGAGTGTGACCCGCATTCACCCGAAGGTCTGCTGTGCGACATTCTATCCGTGCAGGCGATGATCCACGCCGAACGCGCCGGACATGAGCTGGCAAACTTGAGCTTCCTCAATGAAACGAAACGCCGCCAACCCCCGCGCAATCTCGAGCGGCTGGCCGATAACGTCATCGTCTTCCCGCGTTAAACACCAAACCATATGTCATGATTGCGCCAGCCATGAGGAAAGCCTGCATGGAATTAGAAAATGATTAAACGAATAATTCGTTGGCTAACTTTACAACCTGACCATAACCTAAAGAGCTTCTATTTCCAAAAAAATATAGATGGGGATGATGTTTTCTATCCTTGGGGAAGCCCAGGTGAAAGTTA
>JAMHVA010000345.1:0-6956 GCA_035904625.1 Alphaproteobacteria bacterium
AAGGCGTCGGCATCTCAGTCTCTGGCGTCTCAGGCGTGCGGTGGGCTGAAAGCCCATGAAAGCAGTGGACTCGGAACCGGTAAAGTCGGCGGTCGTATCGGCGAGCGTTTGGTCGCCAAGGGCCTGATTACGGAAGATCAGTTGAACGTTGCGCTGCAGGAAAAGAAAGTTTCCGGTAAGCTGCTGGGAGAGGTATTTGTCGATCTCGGGTTCATTACCGAAGACCAGTTGACATCCTTTCTGGCGGATAGCGCCGGTTTTGAAGTCTTTAATCCCAAGCACACAATTCTGGATGGTGAAGCGCTGGCGCTGATGGATAAGGCGACGGCACTCAAATTCCAGATTTTGCCCGTGTCGTTGTCGCGTGAGGAGGCCGTCGTGGCGATGGCCGACCCCTATGACATCATGGCGATGGACGCCTTGCGTCGTATGGTCCCCAAAGGCGTTGCTATTAAAACGCTGGTCGCAACACCGTCTGTCATGGGCGAGGCGATTGATGCGGCGTATGGTTACGCCAGTTCGATCAATGCCATTCTGAAAGAGCTGGAAGAAGGGAAGGCCCCGGATCTGGCGTCGGTCAAGGAAAACGAAGCCTATTCACACCCGATCGTGCGTCTGGTGAATGCGCTGGTGTTTGATGCTGTGAAACTGGGTGTTTCTGACCTTCACTTCGAACCGGAAGAAAACTTCGTCCGTTTGCGTTATCGTCTCGATGGCGTTTTGTATACTGCCCAGATCCTGCACAAGCAGCACTGGAGTGCAATCTCTCAGCGTATCAAGATCATGTGTAACATGAACATTGCTGACAAGCTCGCACCGCAGGATGGTCGTTTCAATTTAAGTGTCGGGGGCCGTGAGGCTGACTTCCGCGTGTCGTCGCTGCCGACAGTCCATGGCGAAAATATCGTTATGCGTGTTCTGGATCAGAGTCAGAACATTATCCCGCTGGCAAAGCTGGGCTTTAGTCCTGGCAACCTTGAAATTATCCGTGCGGCGCAGAAGCGTCCGGAAGGGGTGATCATCGTAACGGGTCCGACAGGCTCCGGTAAATCGACGTCTCTCTATTCCATGATCAATGAGATCAACAACGTCGAGGTCAATATCCAGACGCTGGAAGACCCGGTTGAATATTCGTTGCCGATGATCCGCCAGACCGCAATTCGTGAAGGCATCCTTGATTTTGCCGATGGTATTCGCGCCCTGCTGCGTCAGGATCCTGATATCATCTTTATCGGTGAGATCCGTGACGGCGTGACGGCAGAGATGGCGCTGAAAGCCGCGATGACCGGTCACCAGGTATATACGACACTTCATACAAACGACTCTTTTGGCGCGATACCGCGTCTGCTGGATCTGGGGCTGAAGCCCGGCATGATCGCGGGCGCGATTATCGCGATCTTCGCGCAGCGTCTGGTACGTAAGGTTTGCCCTGAATGTCGTGTGGCGCATACGCCGAACGAAGAAGAATGTAAAATCATGAAAGTAGATCCTGCCAGCCCGCCGACTATATACAAGGCGAAGCAGGGCGGGTGTCAGGCCTGTAAGGGGCAAGGTTATAAGGGCCGTATCGGTATCGCCGAGATATTGGCGATGGACGAGGATCTGGACTCCATTATTGCCAATGGTGGTAGTAAGGCTGATCTGAAAGTCAAAGCTTTAGAAAAGGGCTTCAAAAACATGAAAGACGATGGCATCCTGAAAGTTCTGGAGGGGGTCACCACCCTTGAGTCCCTGGCAACAGCCGTCGATCTCACCAAGTAATCCCATAGTTTTGCAAAGCACTCATGTCTACGAACCAAAGATATAAATATAGAGCCATCAACATGAAGGGCCGCCCGATCAAGGGGGTCATGGGTGCGGCCAATGAGGTTGATCTTTATAACAGGCTCCAGTCTTCCGGGATGGAGCTTGTCCAGTGTCAGCTTCTGAATAAGAAGAAGGGGGCTCTGGCCGGGATGATGGGGTCTCGCGGGGTTAAGGTGCGCGACCTGATCCAGCTTTTCCTTCACATGGAACAAATGCAGAGTGCGGGTGTTCCTTTGCTCGATGCGCTGGGCGATATTCGTGATACCACGGAAAACGACCAGTTGCGCGATATCATGAATGAATGTCATCGTGACGTGTCAGAGGGCAGTTCGCTGTCTGAATCGATCGCCCAACACCCGAAGGTGTTTACAAACCTCTACATCTCCCTGATCGCCGCCGGTGAAGAGACGGGTGATCTGACATCGTCTTATCTCCAGCTTATCAAGTACCTGAAATGGGTCGATAAGATGCAGGCCAAGGTTCGTAAGGCAACCCGCTATCCGATGATTTTGATCGGCGTGGTGATCCTGACGATCGTGGTGATGATGGGCTTTGTTGTTCCTCAGATTGTTGGGTTTATTAAAAACCTTGATCAGGAATTGCCGATCTACACGACCGCACTTATGGCAACTTCTGATTTCTTCAAGGCTTATTGGTTGGCTGTTCTTTCTACGCCCGTCATCATGGTCTTTTTGTGGTTCTTTACGCGGCGTATGTCCGACGACATTGCCTATAAGCAGGACGTCTTCATGCTGTCGATGCCGCTTTTTGGCCCCTTGATCCGGAAAATTAACATTGCGCGCTTTGCCCAGACATTCGGTGCATTGTTTGCCAGCGGTATTGATGTGCTTCAGGGGCTGGATCATGCCAGTAAAACGGTCAATAACAGGGCGATTCTGGATGCTCTTGATGGCGTAAAAGAGCAGGTGAAGGCCGGGAGCCCGCTATCCGAGGCGTTTAATACGTCTGGTGAATTCCCCAGCATGGTTGTCAGAATGCTGAAAGTGGGTGAAGAATCCGGTAACCTGACCGTCGTTCTCGATCAGGTCGCTGAATTCTATACCGCTGACGTTGATGAATCCGTTGAAGGTCTTATCGCAATGATTGAGCCTTCCCTTACGGCCCTTCTTGGTGGTATGATTCTCTGGATCGCCGTCGCGGTCTTCGGTCCGATTTACGGAAGCTTCGAAAACCTTGATATTTAAGGCTAGGCTTGTAAAAGCGACCGGAAGGGGAGCAAGAAGGTTTTTCCATGTCGATAACATTTCTGTCGCCATCACGTACTGTCCTGCTGATCTCGGATGAAGCGCTCTTCATCTATAGCGTGACGGCGCGTTCGGCCCGGTTCGTGGATACGGTCGCTTGGCTGGCATCGGATTTTGACCAGACCGTAACAGAGCTTTTGCGCAAGGAATGTGGCGGCAAGCCGGTGCTGATCCTGAACGATATGACGGATCAGTATTTCAAGGGCGGCCAGCGGTTGCCGAATGTCGGCATGCTCGACAAACAGAATGTTTTGAAACGCAAGCTTCAGGTTGCGTTCCCCAGCTACCCGATCCGTGGGGCCTTGCCGATCAAGCAGAAAAAATCCCCGCGTCGCGGCGGTGCTGCCGATGCAAATGCGGCAGCGGCGAATATCCGTACATCCGGTGATCTGTACCTGTTTGCCGGTGTTCCGATGGCAGAGCCGATTTCAAAAACTTTTGAGGCCGTCAAGAAATCGATGGCGCCGGTTGCTGGGTTTGTTCTTCTGCCCATTGAATCTTCCGACATGGTTCGTGCTCTTTCAGAGAAGCTGGCGGGCAAGGAGCGCAAGGTCAATGAGTGGGCCGTTTTTATCGGTCAGCACCAGAGTGGCGCGTTGCGTCAGGTCGTAACGCGGAATGGCCAGTTGGCCATGACGCGTATTACGATGGCAACAGATAGTGATGCCGACTCCCGCACGTGGGCTCAGGATGTCTATCAGGAATTCAAGGCAACTTAAAGTTATCTCTCTCGTTATGGGTTCTCCGAGGATGATGGCGCAGATCTTATGGTTGTTGCGTCGCCTGAATCCGGGCAGGCCCTTGAGGAACTGGTGGATATTCCTTGTAACTTCACCTCGTTCACCGTCAATGAGGCCGCGCGTGTTCTCGGTATGTCGTTGGGGCCGCAGCAGGACTCGAAATTTGCTGATGCTCTGCATGCCGCATGGAGCGGTCGTAAGGTCAGTTACATTCTCAAGATGGATGCGGCGGACCTGAATCGTATCCACCAGCCACGCCAGATGGCATCGGCGGCCATATTTCTTTTACTGGCGGGGACGGGATATCTCGGGTGGATGGCGGCTTCACAAGCGCAGGCAATGATATCAACAAATTCCGAAATCGCGGATCAGCAGGTCGTTGAAGCCCAGGTCGCGACCGAGTATCAGGCGGAAGTCGACCGGATGAAAGATCTGGGTTTCGATGTGAAATTGATTCAGGCGTCTCTGAAAACATTCCAGTCTTTTGAGGATCGACGCATGGATGTCATCCCCTTGCTGAGGAAGGTCTCGGAAGGGCTGGGGAATGAATTGCGTCTCGATAAAATGGTGATTTCCAATAAAATGGTTCACGGTAAAACTGATGAATTCGCTGAGGCGCCCAAGCCTATGGAGGCGAGTTTGTATATGAGTTTTCCGCAAACCATCGAGATGGAAGAGGGAAAACGCCAGGTGACGGATCTTCAGCGTAGATTGCAGGGATTGCTGTCCGGGTACACGGTGGATATTACCAAGAATATCGGTGCAAAAGATTATCAGGAAGTGTCTTCCGGCGAAGTCGGTGCATCAAGGACGCTGTCGGCTGAGCAAATGGATATGCAGGCAGAGATTAAAATCACGGGGCCACTGAAATGATCCAGTTGATTGGAACAAAAAGGTTGATGATCATCGCCATTCTGGCGGCGATTTGTGGCGTTCTGGGCGCGATTACTTATCTTTATCTGATGCCTGAGAACCAGAAGCTTCAGTCCGAATTGCAAGGCGTGAAGAGTCAGATCGCTCAAAAGCGCTCGGATATCACCAGATTCCGTCAGGAGTTTGAGGAAATCGAAGCAGAGAAGGGGCGTTTCCAAAGTCTGGAAGCTTTGGGTTTCCTGACAGACCAGAACCGTGCGGCAGCGCATAAGCGCATGGCCGAAATTCAGAGCTATTCACGAGTCCTTGCGGCCAAGTTTGATATTGATCAGGTTTCGGTCGAGGTGCCGGAAACGGTACAAGAATCAGATATGGTTGTCCTCAAGAGTCCTGTCGATATAACGATCGAGGCGCTGGACGATGCCGATGTTTATCAGTTCCTGTATCTTCTTGATAACGCGTTTATCGGTCACAGCGACATACGTTCGATTGAACTGGAACGCATACTGGACCTGAACGAAATCACGTTACGCCAGATCGGCAGCGGAATGCCGGCGGTACTTGTCCGGGCCAAGGTAAATTTCGATTGGCGCACGCTTGTGAAAAAAGATCTGGTACCCGGGGTTCCTGTTCCCGGCGCTGAGGGGCTATAAGATATGACGCACGCGGATCGATATAGACAGCTTCTTCTTACTGCGGCATCTTTTGCTTTTCTGGCGGTGCCATCAGCACCGGCATTGTCGCAGACCCCGGTTCTCCCCGTGGTCGAGCCCGAGATTTCTGCAGAAATCCCGCCGCAGGGGACCGCTCCCGGAACGCAGGTCATGCCGTCTGTCCCGATGACAGGGGCGCCTTTGACACCCGAGCAGCAAATTGCGCCAGCAGAAGCCGAGTCCGCCAACGCCGCGCCATCAGCGCAGGTGCCGGGGATGCTTCAGCCGGACGCCAATGTTGGTGTGGCTGATGACGCCGCGGCTAAACAAAGCACGCAGGCATCGGGCACGTTCGAGGCCATGGATCCAAAATCTCTCGATGATCTGAAAAATTCCCTCAAGAACATGCAGATGGTGCGCGGGGCCACAGAGAGCCCCGGCAAGATCGGCACACTGTTCTTTACATTATGGCAGCATTCCCTGCTTCAGGATGCCAAGCGGCTGTATGTAACCCGCCGTCCGACGGAACCTGAAATTGCAAAGGCCGCCAACGGCGATCTAGACTCCCTGCAGCCTATCGATAAGGGGATTCGTGAAATCAGTCTGGGGGGCATTTTATATCGTGGTGATAAAGAATGGGTCGTCTGGCTGAACGGCATGCGTATGGTTCCAGATGCGATACCGAAGGAAGTTATCGATATCAAGGTTGCGAAAACCCATATTGATCTGAAGTGGTTTGATGCTTATACCAACCTGATTTTCCCGGTCAGACTGCGCCCGCACCAGCGCTTTAATCTGGATAGCCGCATTTTCCTGCCCGGGCTGACGGCAGAATCTGCTGCCAAGCTGCAGGAAGCATCTTCCCAGCCTTAAACAAGGACTCCATTATGCCTGAAAATGTTCCGGCTCTTTCAATAGAGAATATTTCGGTTTCGTATAGTGGCCGCAAAGTCATTGATGATATTTCGTTCACTGTAAAGGCTGGTGAAACATTCGGTTTGATGGGCCTGAACGGCGTGGGGAAGACCACGCTGATCAAATCCATTCTGGGCCTGCGTGATCCCGATCAGGGCCGGATCCTGATTTATGGCGGCAACAGAATGGCGCTGGAAAGTAAGAATAAGCTGGCCTACCTGCCGGAACGTTTCGATCCCCCATGGTTTCTGTCAGGGATCGAATTTATCAAATTTTCCATGTCGCTATATAAGGTGCCGTTTGTCCTCTCCGAGGTTCATGCCGGGTCTGAAAAATTGGCGCTGGACCCGGGGGTCCTGAAAAATCGTGTCCAGACCTATTCCAAGGGGATGCGTCAGAAGCTCGGGCTGTTGGCTACCCTTATGACCGGCTGTCCGCTTCTGATTCTGGATGAACCTATGAGCGGTCTGGACCCGCGTGCCCGCGCCAGCGTCAAGGATATGCTGAAGGATGTCAGCGCACAGGGGCGCACTGTGTTCCTCAGTTCGCACATTCTCTCGGATATGCATGAATTGTGCGATAATGTCACCGTCCTGCACGATACGCGGCTTCAGTACGAGGGCACGCCTCAGGGGCTGTGCGATGCAGGGGGGGATGGCAATATTGAACGGGCCTTCCTGAACGTGATCGATGGCCAACGGGCG
>JAMHVA010000346.1:0-3897 GCA_035904625.1 Alphaproteobacteria bacterium
ACGATGCCCCGGTTGAGGAACCTGAAACATGATCTTTGCACCCCAGAACATCATCCAGCCGGGCCCGGCCCTGACCCTGATCGATCTGTATAAGATTACGCTGGGTAAGATGGGTTATGCGCCGACGGCGCTGCCGCCCTCTCTCTTCTTTACATTCTGCGGCGATCTTCTGGGGTCCAGTGGCGAACACTACGTCAAGGGCGGCCCGGTGACATTCAATACCGCAGTGTTCAAGGCATCGCATACATTCAGCGATGATTTCATGGAAAGCCTGGCGATGGCGCTTATGCGCGACCAGCAGTTTGAAACCGATCCGTTATCCCTGATGCAGGTCCGGGATCGTTTCTATGATCTGCTCAAAGGGCATTTCGAAGCCGCCTCTCTGACATATTCCCCGTGGTTCAGGCCGTTATTCGAATCGCGTACGACGGATGACTTCCTGAAAATCATCGCTGGCCACGCCAGCTGCGGGGCGGCGATGCGTGTGGGCGTGCTGGGGGCCACGGCCACTGAAACACAACGTATGGAACCCCTGCTGCTGTGTTCCCATGCTCATGCCGAAGCACTGGAAGGCGCTTATCTGGTCTATGGCTTTACACGCGCCTGCGCGGAAGGGGCCGGTGATTTCGCAACGGCCCTGCGGGCCGGATATGAATATGCCGGACAGGGCTGGTCGCTGGCCGAAAACTTCCTGCACCGCCACGGGCTGACGCCGGAGGGACAGCGCATCCAGCCTCTCTACGAGAAAGTCCGCCTGCACGAAGATCCCTACGCAACGATCGAGAACATCGCGGAAGAGGGAATCGAAACGCGTTTCGTCGTTCCGGCAGCCCTGTGGCTGGTCGAGCAGGCTGCCGCCCTGCCGCCACCGGCGGGGATTGCAAAGATCGTGGAGGGTGCACTCGAAATCGGCGGCGATCCGGATACCATCTCTTCGATTGCCATGGGCCTGTACGGGCAGCTGGCCGGGGCCCCCGCTTATGCCGCGCTGGCGGCGGTGCAACTGCCGAATCCGGTGCGTGACGATCTTTAATCGGTGTTCGTGCCGATCCGGATCAGGATCGCTGTCGCATCGTCGCTTTTCTTAACCGCATGTTCCATGCTTTGCGTGCGCTCGTGCGCGCGCAACTCTTCGTAAAGTGGTTGCAATCCTTCTGTGCGGGCCGCCTGAAGCAGCGTCTCGTCGTCATACAGGCGGTATTCATCGACCAGACGGTAAAACCCGTCACTCATCGCCAGAATATCCGCCCCCCGGTCCAGCTCGATCATGCGTGTTTCCGCAAATTTGACGGAATCGGGATGAAATCCCAGTCGGGCCGCCTCAGGGGTGATATGTTTTTCCTCCCGACGGCGGCGCTCTTCCATTACATGAGAGAGGAGAACCCCCGTACGGCTGCGGGCTGCCGGTGCCGGTTGTGCCGACGGGGATGGATGCGCCGTCACATCACCCCGGGTCATGGCAGGAAAAAGCGCGACCGGGCCCGCGGGTGGCGATATTAGCAGGCGGCTGTCGCCCATGCTCCACATCGATAATCGGGTGACATGGCCATCCTGCCGGGCCCTGAGCCATAAAAGGGCGGCCAGCGGGTAGGCATATAAAGGAACCTCCCGTTCGCCGATCCGGGCCTTATACTGTGCCGAAACTGTCTCGACCGTATCCCGAATGACGACAGCCGGATCGACGGTCCCGGATATCCTCTCTTTTAGCGATTGGCTGACGGATTGGGCAAACCAGGCCGGATCGCTGATGTCCAGCCCGAGAAATTCCTCATCCGCGACCGAAGTGGCGCCATCCAGCACCCAGAGATCAAAATGGCTGCCGGAACCCGCCCAGCCGAAGGCATCCTCGTTACAGTGTTTTCCGGGCAGGCTGATCGCATCGCGGACGACGAAGAAATTGCTCATGGCCTGCGGATCCTTATGTATGGTGAATAGGAGGCAAGAATGGCAGAAAGAATATGTTAAAACAAGGGGGCCGGAATGGTGCTGCCCGGCTGTGAAAAAAATATTGTTATATTTCATATCGTTAGCATGGATTCGCAGCGATATTCGGCCCGGCGTGCGCCCGCGCGCCGCCCGGGCTCGGGCATCCGCAAAATCCGTCCTGAAGGGCGCCTTTGACAAGCCGGATCGCCGGTTTTTTTCGGTATCGTTTTCTCGTGAACCTGAAGGCATAAAAAAATTGAGGATTTCGTAAAGAATTCGTTGACTCAACGGAACCCAATACGTATATTGCGCCACGTTTGCATATGGATGGATTGGCAGTAAGGCACGACTAAATACTCGGAAATCCTTGATAATAAAGAGAAATTCGAGGTAGGTGACTTAGACGCAATCCACTGAATTCTGACGAAGTTTTTCGGAAGAACGCAGAAAGCGAGCAATCGCGCGAAGAATGAGACAGAAACCCGCAAAGCGGCTGCATCCCCTGCAGCGCAGATATGGGTTTCCCGACCAACCGAAGCGCTGGTGCCAACCATCCTGACACAACATTTTGAACTATTGAAAAGGGCGAAGCTGAATGCCAACGATACAGCAATTGATCCGTCAACCGCGGGCCAAAGGTGGCAAAAAAGCCATGAAGGCGAAGAAGAACAAAGCTCTGAAGGGTAACCCTCAGCGCCGCGGCGTTTGCACACGTGTTTATACAACGACCCCGAAGAAGCCGAACTCGGCGCTTCGTAAGGTTGCAAAGGTTCGTCTGACCACCGGTCAGGAAGTTATTTGCTACATCCCGGGCGAAGGCCACAACCTGCAGGAACACTCTGTTGTTCTCGTGCGCGGCGGCCGTGTGAAAGACCTTCCGGGTGTTCGCTACCACATCCTGCGTGGTTCCCTCGATACACAAGGCGTTAAAGAGCGTAAACAAAGCCGTTCGCTCTATGGCGCGAAACGTCCGAAGTAATTGGAGATATAAGAGATGTCCCGTCGCCATCGCGCTGAGAAACGTGAAATTCTGCCGGACCCGAAATTCGGGGACGTGATCCTGTCAAAATTCATCAACTGCATCATGACCGGCGGTAAAAAGTCGACGGCTGAAAGCATCGTTTACGGCGCTCTCGAAGAGATCCGTGTGAAAGCCAAGCTGGCAAACGACAATGATGTAATCGATTATTTCCACAAGGCGATCGAAAAAGTGAAGCCGCAGGTGGAAGTGAAATCCCGCCGTATCGGTGGTGCAACGTACCAGGTGCCGGTTGAAGTCCGCGCCGACCGTGCGCAGGCTGTGTCCATGCGCTGGATCAAGGACGCTGCCCGTGGTCGCGGTGAACGTACAATGATGGCACGTCTGGCGGGTGAACTGCTGGATATCGCCAATGATCGTGGCGCCGCGATGAAGAAGCGCGATGACACCCACAAAATGGCGGAAGCGAACAAAGCGTTTGCTCACTACCGCTAATAACGAAGTTAAACGAGTTTTGGTTTAGAAAGACTGCATACATCATGACACGCGAAACACCACTTGAGCGCTATCGCAACATCGGCATCATGGCACACATCGATGCTGGTAAAACGACAACGACCGAGCGTATCCTGTACTACACCGGCAAATCGCACAAAATCGGTGAAGTGCACGATGGTGCTGCGACCATGGACTGGATGGAGCAGGAGCAAGAGCGCGGCATTACCATTACATCCGCTGCGACAACCGCCTTCTGGACAGGCCCGGATCAACAAAAATACCGCGTAAACGTTATCGACACCCCGGGCCACGTGGACTTCACGATTGAAGTCGAGCGTTCCCTGCGCGTTCTTGATGGCGCTGTGTGCCTGCTCGATGGCAACCAGGGCGTTGAGCCGCAAACTGAAACAGTTTGGCGTCAGGCTGACAAATACAAAGTGCCCCGTATCATCTTCGCCAACAAGATGGACAAGATCGGTGGCGATTTCTATATG
>JAMHVA010000347.1:0-3585 GCA_035904625.1 Alphaproteobacteria bacterium
GGGCAAGGTCAGGGTTGCTTGCAGCACCGACATGATCGCCAAAATCATCGCCATGTTGATCCACAGCGTGATCGAGGAAAAAACCCCGAACAGCCCGTAAACCACGCACATCATAATGGTCACAAACAAGACCGCCATCAGGCAGGCCGTTTTACCAGCCTCAACCGAGTCAGCACCCAGAGACGGGCCAACCGTGCGCTCTTCCATGACATGCAACGGCGCGGGCAATGCACCGGCACGCAGCAGGATAGAAAGGTCATTGGTTTCCTGAACCGAGAAGCCACCAGAAATAATCGCTGAACCGCCGCAGATCGGCTCGTTGATATTCGGCGCACTCAGCACAACATTATCGAGAACAATAGCAAACGGCTTGTTTGTATTGGCGCGTGTGACTTCGCAGAACTTTTTGGCACCGACCGTGTTCAGGCGGAAGCTGACGACCGCCATACCATCCTGAAACGATGGCTGCGCATTCACCAGCATATCGCCGGTCAGCAGTGGCTTACGCTGGATCGGGATCGTTTGCCCGGGATTATCCTGCATCGGCAATTCGCGTACACCGCCAGCGGCAGCACCGTCACCCAGATCAACCAGATGGAATGTCAGCTTGGCTGTTTTGCCCAGCATCGTTTTGATGTACTGGGGATCGTCAACGCCGGGCAATTGAACGATGATACGGTCATCGCCCTGACGGGAAATATTCGGCTCTTTCGTGCCGCTTTCATCGACACGGCGGCGCACGATTTCAATCGACTGATCGATGGTCTGGTCACGGATTTCCTTCAGGCCCTGTTCGCTTAAGGTTGCCTCAACCGTCTTACGATCTTCGCTAACCAGAATGTTCAGCGTGTTATCAATACCGCGTAGAATTTGACGGACTTTGTTGACGTCTTCGCCCTCTTTCAGGGTCAGGCGCATACCGCCCGGAATAGATGCGATCTTGGTATAGCCGACTTTTTCGGAACGAAGTTCAGGACGAGCCGCATTGACCAGATCTTCGGAACGCGTGCGAATAACGCTATCCACATCCACCTGAAGCTGAAGGTGCGAACCTCCGCGCAGATCAAGCCCCAGATTGACCGTCTTGTTCGGCAACCATGATGGCAGGTTTTGCGACAGCCATGCCCGGCCTTCCGTTCCGGCAAGGTTCGGCGCGCAATAAACCAGACTCATGGCGCAAAGGATGATCGTCAGGATCGCTTTCCAGCGGGCGTAATATATCATTGCTTCAATCTTCAGGTGTCAGTCGTGAATCTAGACGGTTTTCTTGGCGTCTTTATCATCCATAAGGGTCTGGATCGTTGAACGAACCGCCGTGACCTTCACACCACCGCCCAGATCGACGATGATTTCGTCCTTGTCTTCGACAACGCGGTCAACTGTGGCGAAAAAGCCTCCTGCGGTCAGGACTTTATCGCCCTTTTGCAGGCCCTTCAGCATTTTTGCATGTTCCTTGAAGCGACGTTGTTGCGGCATGATCAGCAGCACATAAAACATCACCACAAGAACCAGAACCATCAGCAGGTTCAGTGTCAGGGTTTCCCCGGCGCTCGGCACCTGGGCTGCGGCACCCGTCGCCGCATGAGCAGCAGAAATCAGCATGTCGTCCAATTTTCCTTCTTAGCAATATGGATATGGACAGGACTATAGACGCGGAGGGCGCAAAAACAACCCCTTCCCCGTGTTTCTGCACAGGCTAGGCATCCCCATAATTTTCATATTAATTGCGACGGCCGCGACGCGACAGCGATTGCAGAAACCATTTTACCGAATACAGGAACCACAGTCCCCCGGCCAATGCCAAGGCTGCGCTCGGCAGAAGATTGAACCAGCCGCGATCGACGATGGCATCCTGTGGTAACGCCGGATCATAAAGAACGTCAACACGATCCCCTTCACTGAAAGACGGCGGATTGCTGCCCACGCTATCCTTGAATTCGATCTGCGCACCCTCCGCCGCTGTAAATCCAACCATGGCGTAATAGGTTGTGCCATCACTATCCGACTTTGATATCAGGCGGACAACCTGCCCTTTGGCGCTGGCCGCCTTGCTCTCGAATGCGGTCTGCTTGTTGTAAAAGTGAGCCCCTGTCCACAGCATGCCGCCAGCAATCAAGAGATACAGCGGCGTCCACCGTATCATCATGCGATCATGATCCTGCACGCATCTGTGCACGTCTTCCGGGCTGAGCAACACGCCACGAAAGGAGCTTTTCTGTCCCTTCACCGCAGCGGGTTTGTTACTTTTCGCGCGCACATATTCGCGAATACTATCCTTCTTGCGCCACAAGGCCTGAATATCGACGGCCCTGGCCATCTTGGTTGTGAGGAAGAGCCCGATACCGACAATAGCCACCAGCAAAGGCAGCCCCAGTTTCAGCTGCGGCAAGGCTTGCCCGAGAATGAGTATTCCCGGTGTCAGGAATATAATGCCGAAGAAGACCACCATATACTGGCTCGAACATGGAACATCATAGTTGTCATGCTGCAGGCTGATCGTCCGCTCCGTTCCCGGAACATGATCGGCAACCCAAGCCGTCGCATCCTTCATCTGCGCCCGCACCATACGGCCATCAGGGGTGATATATTCATAGACAGGATAATATAATGTCTGGAACCGCTTCTTTTTTGCGCCGGACGACTTGCGACCCCGCCCCCCGCGTATCAGTGCAACATAAATTATGAACAGGAACAGGCTGCCGATAGCAATCACAACAGCCGGTATAATCATGTTGTGAAAGAAGCCATCGATCAGGAAATGTGTGGGATCATTCTCGTTATAAATGACAGGCACACTGTCACCGATACGATATTTAGAGATATCACTCGAGCTTATCTTGCTCTTCCCTGAATATACGACACCCCCGCGATCAGAAAACTCGACAACCGGAGAATAAGACGTATCGCCATCACTATCGGTATAACCCTCCATGTTGATGACACGCGCCTGCGCCTGCATTCCTGTTGATTTCAGGCCGATGTAATCCGTTGCATGATAAACGCCAATACCGATAAAAGTCAGAGGAAGCGCAAAGAAGAGCAACAGCACAAACACACCGGCCATAGCCTTGCCCGGCGATGTTGCGAACTCCTTTTTCCAGTCAACACCAGCATGCTTCTCATCATCGTCACTGCCGGCGTTATTGACCGGCGATTTATCAGCCCACAGCTCAACAATCCGTGCTTTCACGCGGGGATATTTAAACCGTTGCCACAGGGGATACCCGGTCATCAGCGCCCCGATCAGGAAAAATGCCATCCCCATGAACACGAACATCAGCTGGGAGACCGCGCCAAAAACTTCAAAAATGAAATTGATCATGTGATTAACTGCCCTGCTGCGCCAGATAAGGCTCAGGGTTCAGGGCATCCGTGCCGCGCCGCACTTCAAAATGCAGTTGCGGCGCATCGACAGATCCGGTCTGGCCGACCGTGCCGATCGTCTGTCCGCGATTGATTGTCATCCCTTTGGTGACGACGACACTGTCCATATGGCCATATGCCGTCAGCCAGCGATCAGCATGACGGATCAGCACCAGATTGCCGTATCCCTGCAATTCATTGCCTGAATAAACAACCACACCA
>JAMHVA010000348.1:0-3051 GCA_035904625.1 Alphaproteobacteria bacterium
ATCCAGCTGCGGGAAACGTTCCGCCGATAACTGCCCCAGCGCCTCCTCCACTTCGGGGATGATGTGCGGGTGATTTATGGCCGTCGCCAGCAGGATCTGGATGGGCAGCAACGCGCCGGGCCGTGACGGCTTCCGCAACGGAATAACAGGAACAAAATTTTTGTGTTTATTATTTTTATTCTGATAGTTATCACGGCTTCCTGAAGTTTTTTGCGAACTGAAATTTTGATAGATCCGCTCACGGAACATCTGCCGGTAATGCTGCTGCACTGACCGGTCGGCCATGCGCGCCGTTTCATCCTCCAGCGTCTTCTCCAACCCTGCCCGTGCCTCCGGCGTATCAAAGTTTTTGCCTGTCGTATGATGCCGCCACAGGAACTCAACCAGAGGAATTGCGTTTTCCAGAACGGTTGCCAGAGCTTTCTCGCCCTGCCCACGCAACAGACTATCCGGGTCTTGCCCTTCCGGGAGGAACGCAAACAGGGCCGAATGGTTCGGCTTCAGCAAGGGCAACAGACGTTCGCAGGCACGTGCCGCTGCGCGCTGCCCCGCCCCGTCACCGTCGAAGCACAGTATGGGGCGCTTCTCCTCATCCGGGTTCATTTTCCATAGATTTAAGATCTGTTCTTCGGTCAGCGCCGTGCCCAGCGGCGCAACCGCCCCACGCCACCCCGCCTGAAAACAGGCAATCACATCCAGATAACCTTCGACGACAACGACGGGCTTACCCTCAGCCGCAGCCTGACGCGCGTGGGACTCGCCGTAAACCATGCGACCTTTGTGGAAGAGCGATGTCTCGGATGAGTTGATATATTTCGGCGGCTTGTTCGCCCCCGGCGCGAGGGGACGGAAATGTTCCGGTAGCACCCGGCCACCAAACGCCACGATACGCCCGCGACGATCCGCCACCGGGAACATCACACGGTCGCGGAAGAAGCTATAAGGCTCCTTCCCTTTATCTGAGACGCGAATGACACCAGCATCGATCATCTGTGCGTCGGTGTAATCAAGCGATGCCAGATGCGCACGCAACATTTGCCCGTCAGCAGGCGAATAACCCAGACGAAATGCGGCCATAATGTCATCCGGCAACCCGCGCTCTTTCAGGTAACGCAGCGCATCCCTGCCTGCGGGCGTTCTCAACTGTGCTTCAAAAAATTTCGTGGCATCATCCATCAGTGCATATAGGCTTTTCTCACGCCGTGATGCCTCAACCTCCTGTGCTGACTGCTGCGGCACCTGTAACCCGGCTTGCGCCGCGAGGTCTTCAACCGCCTCGATGAAGGACCGGTTTTCAAGCTGCATGACGAAACCGACGGCATCGCCATGCGCCCCGCATCCGAAGCAGTGATAAAACTGTTTATCGTCATTGACGTAGAAAGAAGGTGATTTCTCGCCATGGAACGGGCAGCACGCTTTATATTCCCGGCCCGCACGGGTCAGCTTGACCCGCCGCCCGATGACTTCGGACAGTGTCAGGCGATCGCGCAGTTCCTGCATAAAACGTGGAGAAATGGAAGACATACGCCCTTTCTAGCAGAGTCCGGCGATCAGTAAAATATGAGTTTGACAGAAAACGGAACTTGTCATAAATTTAAGGCCAGCTGTAACAAAAATAAAGAAAGCAGCCCTTTAAGGGAGAGCATCATGACCACGGAACAAAATTCGCCAGAACAAAATCCGCTACAAAAATCGCAATCCGAGAGTAAAGGTGGCGTCTGGCTGTGGGCGGGCATTGCCGCCCTTGCCTTTGCTGGCGCAGGCGCACGCATCCTCTCGGCAGAGCCTGCGGCAAAGGCCAACCCGAAAACAGACGCTGAATGCGAAGAGATTGCTGCCGGAAAAAGGCAAGCCGACGCCTTCCAGCAACTGGCCTGCACAAGCATTCACGGCTTTAGCCTGCATATGCGCTAACCGCCCATCCGCGCCATCCCTATCAAGCCGCCCGTCACAGGGGCGGTTTTGTCATTTCTGCACCCCCCAAAAAAACCATTAAATTCAATAAAATAGAAGTATATTTAAATAATATCAAAAAATAACACATAAAATTTTGACAAAATTAAACATCCTGTGGCAGAATGAAATTATAGGCAGGTGAGAAAAATATGATCGATTGCCCCGTATGCAAAAGCAAGCTGATGCTCTCCCGCCTGAAATGCGGCGGGTGCGGCGTCGTACTGGAAGGAAACTTCAACCTTCCCCGTCTGGCCCGCCTGAAACTGGAATACAGAACACTGGCTGAACAAATGATCCTCTGTGGCGGCAACCTGAAAGACCTCGCCGCGGAAATCGGGGTCAGTTACCCCACGCTGCGCAAAAAAATGGACGAAATGATCGGCGCACTGAACGAACTCAAAGCCGCCGACGAACATGCCGTCACCCACATTCTTGAGAGTATCGAACAAGGACAAATCCCTGCCGAAGAAGGCATTCGCAAAATAAAGGAGATCCAAGGTGAGATTTGATAGCAAAATTGAACAAATGCTGGCGCAAGGAAAAGTCACTCCTGAACAAGCAGCCGCATTGAAATCAAGCCTGAGTGGCAGCCATTCACCGGCCCCGTCCATGCATGCCCCCCTGCCCGCCAAAACGCTAATTGCAGCGATGGCAGGAGTGACACTGATTGCCATCATCATGCTGGCATCAGGCGGAGACTCAACCGACATTCAGACTATTCAGGACGTATCAGAAACACTCAATCAATCAGGAAAGGTTGGAGAAATGAACAAATCCCTGTCATCCGTTATCAGCGTCATGCTGATCGGCTTACCCGTGATCGGATCGCTGATCTGGTTTGCCTTAAGCTATAACGGCCTTGTTTCCAAGGAAGAAACCGTTCTCTCTTCATGGGCGCAAGTCGAAAGCAATTATCAACGCCGGGCAGACCTGATCCCCAACCTTGTGAACACTGTGAAAGCATTTACCGAACACGAACAGGAAACATTGACCGATATCGCCCGCTTAAGATCGCAGATCGACACGGTGCAGCAGGAAAATGCCAAGGTGAAAGAAATATCGCAAGGGGCAGCCGCCCATCTGAACGATGAAGCA
>JAMHVA010000349.1:0-2659 GCA_035904625.1 Alphaproteobacteria bacterium
CCTCGCGACCAATGCTCACCTGCTAAAATATGACTCGGTTCATGGCCGCTTCCCGTTCGACGTTTCGACCGATGGCGACACGCTGATCGTCAACGGCGACCGCATTAAATGCGTTCAGGTGAAAGACCCCGCACAACTGCCATGGAAAGAGATCGGCGTTGACATCGCTTTTGAATGCTCAGGTATCTTCACCAAGCGCGATGATGCCGCCAAGCACATCGCAGCGGGCGCGAAAAAAGTCCTGATCTCTGCCCCGGCGACCGATGAAGACATCACCGTTGTTTACGGCGTGAATTCCGACAAACTGACAGCGGATCACCTGATCGTCTCCAACGCATCATGTACCACAAACTGTCTAGCGCCGGTGGCGTCGGTCCTGCACGATGGCATCGGGATTGCGAACGGCTTCATGACCACGATCCACAGCTATACCGGCGATCAGAAGATCGTTGATACCAACCACAAAGATCTGCACCGCGCACGCGCTGCCGCTCTTAACATCATTCCGACGTCCACAGGCGCGGCCAAGGCGGTTGGCAAAGTACTGCCGGACCTGAAGGGAAAACTGGACGGCGTGGCAACACGCGTACCGACGCCGAACGTATCGCTGGTCGATTTCAAATTCACGGCCAAACGCCCGACCACAGTCGAAGAAGTGAACGAGCTGATCAAGAAGGCCGCCAACAGCAACGAGCTGAAAGGCATTCTGGGCTTCTACGAAGAAGAACTGGTATCCGGTGATTTCAACCATGATCCCCGTTCTTCCGTGTTCGCGATCAACGAAACCAAAGTCATCGACGGCACGCTGGTTCGTGTTATGAGCTGGTACGACAACGAGTGGGGTTTCTCCAACCGTATGCTCGACACAGCCGTGAAAATGGCTTCGCTGAAGTAGTCTTCACCAGAGATCGAATTGAGAACGGCGCCCCGGTTTTAATCTCTGTGGGCGCCGTTTTTTATTTTCTTCAAGAAACGGCCCAAATGCGTTATATTTCCAGAATAAAACAGGAACAAGCCTCATGACAGAAGAAAACACCACCTGCATCAGAATACCCGGAAATCTGGACCATTCGCAGAGGCTGAAAATTGACACACTTCTGAACGAGGCCGCCGGGGGTGATTACATCACCCACATTACCAGAGAACGTCTGGTTGACCCATCCACCGGCTTTACCCTGAATGAAGGCTGCCACCTTGATTTATGCCTGGCCTTCAAAGTACCGGTGCAACAACGGGCTGCGTTAAGCGTACGCGGGGTCCAGTTTCTGCCATCCTCCAGCGCCCTGACCATGAATCTCCTTCGATAACAGTTTATAATCTATACATTTCAATTAGTTACTGTTAAAAACTGGTTTTGGTATCAAGCATATGTTATATATTTTGCCTTATAATGGCAGAGTAATAACAAATTATTATTTGATATGAAGACGTTACCGAAGGACATTACCGAGAGCAAAGGGGAGAAGATCGGCCATATTGTCGATCATCTTGTGGCCGCTCTGGGGGGCGAACCGGGCTGCACCATCCGCCGGGCCGTTATTCTGGCCGATATCGACCAATACCCGGGAACGACCCAGACCGAAATCATTAACCGCCTGAAGGCCGATAAATCGACCCTGAACCGGGATATAGAATGGCTTTACGATTATGGCTGCATCCGCAGAACCCCGGGCTTTGACGGACGCGAGGTCAGGCTGCAAATTGAGGGATATGCCAAGAAGAACCTAGATTTTGCACTGGAATATTTTGATTTTTCACATAAGAGCTTGAAAAATTTTCTCATTCGTCTTATAAACCTATTCGGCGAGCATAAGCCGACGCTGCGCGATGCGAAGATTATCTCGAGTGTAGCGACTAAAAGCAGCCCCTCACGGCAAGATCTTCTAGAAGGTTTGTATGGGGGGTCCGTCACGACGGAAAACCGTGCGATAAACAATTTGGTTGATCTGGGAATACTGGTAAAGGACGACGAATAATGGCATTCGGATTTGGTGGAGGCATTGCAGCAGCTGTAGCCGCTATCTCTATAGGAGGTGGCGATGCATCATCGGGTGCGCCTTCCCTGACATTCGGTGGCGAGGGTGGCATGACTGGTTCGGCTCCGGCATCGGCTCCCGCTCCTTCGGCAACGCCCTCGGGTCCGTGATTTTAAAATCGACGCTTTGTCCTACCAAAGGCCGCTGTTATAGTGGCCTTTATTATTTTTGAGCTGGAGAAAAGATCTGATGTCGCATACTTCGCTGAAGCCCGGTGTCGTTACCGGAAAGGAATACAAAGCCCTCGTGAAAGCCTGCAAGGACGGCCAGTACGCCCTGCCCGCGGTGAACGTGGTCAGCTCCAATTCCATCAATGCGGTTCTGGAAGCGGCAGCGAAAAACAAATCAGACGTCATCATCCAGCTATCCAACGGCGGTGCTGAGTTCTATGCCGGCAAGGGAATGGCTGACAGCTTTCAGGCCAAGGTGCTGGGCGCTGTATCCGCCGCCAAGCATGTTCATCTGCTGGCCGAACATTATGGTGTTTGCGTTGTCCTGCACACCGACCATGCCAATAAGAAATTGATCCCGTGGGTCGAGGCCCTGCTTGATCATGGTGAGGCCCATTACAAGGAGACAGGCCGTCCGTTGTTTTCATCGCACATGATCGATCTGTCAGAAGA
>JAMHVA010000350.1:0-15918 GCA_035904625.1 Alphaproteobacteria bacterium
TCATCGCCGGATTGATGATGATCCGCAGCAGGCGGCGTTCCATGATTTTAAATGTCTCCGACATTTCCGACCCTGGCGCTGCACCGGCATGATATGCAAACAGGCGCGGCAGATAGAACATGCCGGCCATCCATGAAATCACGGCAATGATGTGCAGCGCCATCAAGCTGGGATAGTTTTCAAGCAGCCACGTACTCATTCTGTGATCCTCCTGTGCTGACGCGGCATTCCGCCATACAGCATTGTTTTGACGATGACGGGCAGATACGGCCCGATTTTGAATCCGGATAAATGCCTGATTGCCGCGCGTGTGTCGCAACCATGCGCGCCAGACCTTCTATAAACAGGCCCTGTGTGGAAACCGTCGGCACGCGCGCGAAATAAGGCACGCCGCTTTCCTGCGCCAGATGACGATACTCCATCTCGATCTCGACCAATGTTTCCACATGCTCGCTGACGAAGGCGTGCGGATATACGACAAGCGGTACGCCGTCGGCACCGGCACGCCTGATCTCTTCATCCGTCGAGGGGCCAATCCACTTTTTCGGCCCGACCCGGCTTTGATAACAAATCGCCCAGTCCAGACCTTCTATGTCCATTTCCCGCGCAATTGCGCGCGCTGTCTGCTCGCATTGCCATTGATAGGGATCACCCGCATCAATCACGTCTTCAGGCAGACCATGGGCCGAGAACAGGACGCGCGGCGGGGGTGCATTCAATTCTTGTGATTTTATTTGCGCCATCTCATAGGCTTGTTTGACCAGCGCGGCAGAAGCTTTGATAAAACTGTCATTCTCGGGGTAACAACACACCATAGACGTTGGAACATCAAGACCGGTACGTTTGCAGAAGCGGTTCCATTCCTGCAGCGACGAACGTGTCGTTGTCGTCGAATATTGCGGATAAAGCGGCAGCAGGACAATACGGTCGGGTTGCCATGAAGCCACCTCTTTCACCACATCCTCGGCCATCGGATGCCAGTATCGCATACAGACAAACACCTGATAGTCATGATCGCCTTTCGCCAGAAGCATTTGGCCCAGCGCCAGCGCCTGCGCTTGCGTATTCGTCAACAGCGGTGATGCACCTCCCATCAGCCCGTAACTGGTTCCCGCCTCGCGACGCGAACGGCGATTGGCGATCAGCGTCGCAATGACCAGCCGCAAGGGAGCGGGAACGCGGATAATGTTCTTGTCCATGAAAAAATTAAACAGGAACGGCCTGATGCTTTCAGCTTTGTCAGGACCGCCCAGATTAAACAGGACGACAGCGATTTTCTTTTTCGTCATGATGCTCAGGCCGCTTTCCTGATCCGTGTCATAAGCCGTGTAACATGGGCGGGCGGCGTATCCTTGTGGATACCGTGACCAAGGTTGAAAATATGGGGGCCCGCCGACAAAGTTTCAAGAATGCTGTCGATCGAAGCGTCCAGCATCTCACCGGTTTTCAGAATCTCCGGATCCAGATTACCCTGAACCGGGATCAACGTCTGATATTTTTGCGCCTTGTTCATCGTCACATGCTGATCCAGACCCACGGCCTGAATCTGTGTTGCCTCGATATACGCACGGTAATGCGGCCCTGCACCCCGCGGAAAGCCGATCACGGGGACATCCGGGTAAAACTGACGAATTTTAGTCACGATCTTCTGTGTTGGTTCAATAACCCAGCGGCGGAAATCCTCAGGGTCTTTCAGCAATCCCGCCCAGCTATCGAAAATCTGCACGATTTCCGCGCCCGATGCGATCTGTTTGATCAGATAGGCTGCCGTCACATCGGTCAGGGCATCGATCAGCTGCTCCAGCGCCTGCGGCGCTTCCCTGACCCATTGCAGGGCCTTGGCGTAGCTATCGCTGCCACCGCCCTCGATCATGTAACAGGCCACCGTCCACGGTGCCCCGGCGAAACCGATCAGGGCTGTATGCGAAAACCCTTCACGCTGTAAACCCTCACGAATAAGCCCAACCGTCTCAAAAATCGGATTAAGCAACGATAAATCCAGATTGTTATTCGCCAGAACGGCAGCATTCTCAACGCTCACCGGATCAAGCCGCGGTCCTTCGCCTTCCTCGAACCATACGCGCGTACCCAAAGCCTGCGGCACCACAAGGATATCCGAAAACAGGATGGCCGCATCAAAACCAAAACGGCGAATGGGTTGCAACGTTACCTCCGCCGCCAGCTCCGGATTGAATACCAGATCCAGAAAACCGCCAGCCTTGGCCCTGACCTCCTGATACTCCGGCAGATAGCGCCCCGCCTGACGCATCAGCCATACCGGCGGGATGGTTTCCTTCCCACCCTTGAGAACATTCAGGATCTTTTTTTCGTGTGTCATGTGCTTCCATCTCGTCTGAAGATCGACATAAAAGCAGAACTACTCAGAATCAAAAAGTATTATTTATAAGGTTATAGTTATTAGTTGATCCCTGTGAGTCATGGGGAATAAAAATGATCCACGGATTCGCACACATGCTTGGATCAATGACTTCCAGTTGAGTCTGTAAGACCGGGTCATGATCAGGTCATCAGAACTCACACCCACCATTTGATTCAATGCACAGACTCATAAGCGGTTTGGATAACCAAACGGGAAAACGGGATAATTCTTTTCCCAAACTTATCCCGCTCACTTCTCCTCGGATTCACACAAGGGTCTGAGGATAATTTCAGCCCCATTTTATGTACTCCAGCCGAATCGGTCCCTTTATCGACTAAACCAAGCCTGCTATAAGAACGATCAGGAGTTTTCTGATGGAACGAGACGAAACCACGCAAACCGATCAGTTCATAAAACTGGACCTTCTGGAGTGCGAAACCATACTGGAAGAGATCAACCCGGCCCTGCAGGGTACACGCTTTCATCCGGCGACTGTGACAATTCTGGCGCAGGATTCCCTGTTTTATCCGGGTTATCGTTTTCTTGATATTGCCGACTATGAAACCGTCCCGAACTTACGAAAATTCGCCCTCTACAAGCCCGGCCATGTCGTGATCCTGAACTGGACGAACGAGCCGATTTACGCTCTGAATGACCGTGTTCCGATTACCCTGGATGATCAGAATGTTGCTGATTATGTGCGTTTCTTTTTCACTTATGTCCGCGGCAAGCATGGGCGCTTCCTGATTACGGAAGGCGTCGATGATGTTCTCTGGCGCGAGGAGCCGCCGCCTGCCGCCCGCAAGGCGATTGGGAAAATGCTGGAACCGCTGCACATCCTCAGCAAAGGCGATAAGGGTGAATACAGGCTGGTCGCCCGCATGATGTTCAAGGATTCACTGTTCAAAACCGTCGTCAACGTGCAGAAAAACGGCCTCGTCAACCTTTCCGATGAAGAATTGCTGATCGAAGAAATGCCGGTGATGGACGATACATTCGGTCAATAACAGCCCAAGAAAAAAGCCCCTGATTGTCAGGGGCTTTTCTTTATCCGGACTGGCTAGGTATCAGGCCTGAAGATCGAAACGATCCAGGTTCATGACCTTGGTCCATGCGGCGACGAAGTCATTGACGAATTTCGTTTTACCGTCATTGCTGGCATACACTTCCGCCAGCGCGCGCAGCACAGAATTTGAACCAAACACCAGATCGACACGGGTCCCCGTCCATTTGCGCTTGCCAGTATGACGGTCAAGGCCTTCAAATGTTTCCTTGGTATCCGACGTCGCTTTCCATTCCGTGTCCATGCTCAGCAGGTTGATGAAGAAATCATTCGTTAGCGCGCCCGGTTTGTCTGTGAACACCCCGTTATTCGACCCGTCAGTGTTGATGTTGATGGCACGAAGGCCGCCGATCAGAACCGTCAGCTCCGGTGCCGTCAGTGTCAGCAGTTGCGCCTTGTCGATCAGCATGACTTCCGCAGGCACGGCATAACGCGCCTTCTGATAGTTACGGAAGCCATCGGCATAAGGCTCCAGAACGGCAAAGGCTGCAACATCTGTCTGCTCTGCGGTCGCATCAGTACGACCCGGTGCAAACGGAACGGTGATGACTTGGCCCGCCGCTTTCGCCGCCTGTTCGATGCCGACATTCCCAGCCAGCACGATCAGATCAGCCAGCGATACGCGCTTGCCGCCTTTGGCATCATCGTTGAACGATGTCTGGATCTTCTCCAGTGCCGCCAGTGCTTTTGCAAGCTGTTTCGGGTTGTTGGCTTCCCAATCCTTCTGCGGGGCCAGACGAATACGGGCGCCATTGGCACCGCCGCGTTTATCACCACCACGGAATGTGGATGCGGAAGCCCATGCCGTGCCAACCAGTTCTGAAACGCTGAGGCCCGAAGCGACAATTTTCGTCTTGAGATCGGCAATGTCGCTGTCGTTCATAAGTGGGTGGTTTACTGCCGGAACCGGATCCTGCCAGATCAGTTCCTCTTTCGGCACTTCCGGTCCGATATAGCGGGAACGCGGACCCAAATCGCGGTGCGTTAGTTTGAACCACGCGCGCGCGAATGCCTCGGCAAACGCCTGCGGGTTCTCGAGGAAACGGCGCGAGATTTTTTCATACGCCGGATCGAAGCGCAGCGACAAATCTGTCGTCAGCATCGTCGGCTTGCGCTTTTTCTTCGGATCATGTGCGTCAGGAATGATCGCATCCGCGTCCTTGGCCACCCATTGATGGGCGCCCGCCGGTGATTTCTCCAAAACCCATTCATACTTGAACAGGTTTTCGAAGAAATTATTGCTCCATTGTGCCGGTGTTGTCGTCCATGTGACTTCAAGGCCGCTGGTGATCGCATCGCCAGCCTTGCCACTACCGAAGCTGCTGGACCAGCCCAGGCCTTGCGCTTCCAGATCGGCACTTTCAGGGTCGGGACCCACATGCGACGCCGGGCCCGCACCGTGCGTTTTGCCGAATGTGTGACCACCGGCGATCAGCGCGACGGTTTCTTCATCATCCATGGCCATGCGGGCGAACGTCTCGCGGATGTCTTTTGCTGCCAGCAGCGGATCAGGATTGCCGTCCGGCCCTTCGGGATTGACGTAGATCAGGCCCATCTGCACGGCGGCCAACGGATTATCCAGCTGACGGTCGCCGGAGTAACGGCTGTTCGCAAGCCATGTCGCCTCGCTGCCCCAATATACATCGTGATCGGGTTCCCACGTGTCTTCACGACCACCCGCAAAACCAAAAGTGCGGAAGCCCATCGTTTCGAGCGCGACGTTGCCGGTCAGGATCATCAGGTCGGCCCATGAAATCGCCTGACCATATTTTTGTTTGATCGGCCACAGCAGGCGGCGCGATTTGTCGATATTGACGTTGTCGGGCCAGCTGTTCAGCGGTGCAAAGCGCTGCTGACCGCGTCCAGCACCGCCACGGCCATCGCCCATGCGGTATGTGCCGGCGGCGTGCCACGCCATGCGGATGAATTGCGGACCGTAATGACCGAAATCAGCGGGCCACCAGTCTTGTGAATCCGTCATCAGCTTGCGCAGATCGCTTTTCAGGGCTTCGTAATCCAGTTTCTTGAAGGCATCACGGTAATTGAAATCACAATCCAGCGGATCAGATTTGCAGGAATGCTGGTTCAAAAGATCGACACGCAGCTGGTTTGGCCACCAGTCGATATTTTGTCTGCCGCCCCCGGCTACAGGTTTGGCACCCTTGCCCGAGAACGGGCATTTCGATTCGTCTGTCATGATATATCTTCCTTGCTGTTGAGTGTTTCACAATCCTGGCAAATGCCGCGGAATACGATGCTGGCCTCTATAATCCGCATGCCGTGTGTATGCGATGGATCGAGGCAGGGTGCGTGACCGACGACGCAATCGACATCTTCGATGCGCCCGCAGCCCATGCACTGCACATGGTGATGGTTATCATCGATGCGCGTTTCATAGCGTGCGCTGGCTGAATCCGGTGGCGCGATGCGGCGGATCAATCCTTCCACCGATAAATCCTGCACGATCAGATGGACAGCCTGTAATGAAATGGTCGGCAGGTTAACCCGCACGCCCTGAAAAATGCTTTCGGCGTCCGTATGCGGATGATGATGCAGGAAATCCAGCACGGCGATCCGTTGCGTGGTTGCCCGCAAGCCCCCGGCTCTTAGGGTTTGGGCCCAGTCGTGGCGGCAGTCATGATTGGCAGGCATATGATTCATGCCGGGGAGCATAGCAGTTAGATTTTAGTAATTCAATATAATGAGTATATAAAATTAATAACCATTTCCCGAAGACGCTAAGCTTTCATTAGATCATTCTTAAGCTTGCGTTAACCATTTGAGAAAAAAGGGATAAAAAAGACTCTCTTGTGGTCATAACCCCCGGCTCTGGTAGGAACTCGTTAACCCTCCGCCCGCATAATAAACCCATGGCGCACTGAAAAAAGGGCGGTGTGCCGGGGTTTTAAAAGAATTTTTGGGTTCGGGGTTATTCCTATGAGTAAGACAACAGATAACATCACGCACGCAGATTTCGGTTACCGTCGCAAGGTCGCGCTGGCCTATACGCTGAATAACTATCAGCCGGTCCGTTGCACCATGATTGGCGATCAGCCGCTGTTCTTCATGGACTATGAAGGCACATATGATGCCGATGAAGCCGAGACGTCGTTCGAGGAACAGTTCGATATTCAGTCGATCGAGCAGGGCGTTGAGAAATTACAGGAGCGCGTTCTGCGCGCGATGGAATATGAAGTCGGCGAAACTGCCGCCGTCGATCTCGAAACCGAAGAGCGTGCCGCTGCATCGCTGGCCTTGTTCATGAAAGACGCAAGTGAAGCCACGGCGGCTGACACAGACTTCATGCCGATCAGCAAAGGTGCGGAAGAGATTCTGGCCCAGATTGCAAAATCAGGCATGGGCGCTGCGCTGATTGAACTCGCAAACCGTTATGAAACACAATTCGTCATGGGTGGAGCTGTCTCGACGGCTTTGTATGATCGCCGTCAGAACACTGTCTTTATCAATCCAGTCTTAAGCGAAACAGATCAGGTTCTGCTGATGGCGCGTGAACTGCGCCGCGTATGGCAGCACCGTCATGGTGCACTGGTTCATCCGCTGACCTTCCATCCTGATCAGGCTGTGCTGGTTCACCGTGCACAGGTTGCCGATCTGTGCGTGGCGATGGTCCGTATCGGCTGGGAACTGCAACTGGCCGGTTTGAATGCACCGTGGGAACGTCTCGAAGAATCTTCGATGGCCGACCTGACCCGTGCGTTTGCCCGTGAGGCCTATATGGATTTCCGCACGATCAACAGCGGCGAAGCATCGGCATCGGTATTCGAGGCCTGGTTCCTGTCGGAGCGCTGCCGTCAGGAAGATCGTCGCCTGATCCAGCAGATGCTGGCCGATTATCAGGGCTACATTTTTGAGAACATCAATCCGTCGACTCAGGTAACCAATGAACTGATCCTGGCGCTGGGCAGCCAGCCGCAGGGCAAGGATTTGGGCAAAAATTACCTTGCACCTTATGTCAGCGCGATCATGAGTGATGCATTGTTTACGGAAATTCGTGACCGCTCCAACGCCAATTTCCTGTGGTTTATCAAGTTCGAACGCTCGTTCCGCGAAACGGAACAGGAATTGCAAACCCCTTCTACCGACCAGGTATCAGGGGCTCATCAGAAGTCTCAAGCCGGTGCACAAGACAAAAACAGCAAACGGTTTGGCGACCAGCATGAACAAAAAGCAGACATCGTTTCCTTGCCACGCGGCAAGGCGCATTCCAGCGTTTTCCAAAACA
Source organism: Alphaproteobacteria bacterium (assembly GCA_035904625.1). GTDB lineage: Bacteria > Pseudomonadota > Alphaproteobacteria > Micavibrionales > Micavibrionaceae > Micavibrio_C. The sequence goes on from JAMHVA010000350.1 coordinate 7,687, forward strand.
GCAGCACGGAAGCCGGGACAGCCACTGTCATCGAATTCCGCAACCGTTGAGGACCAACGCCCCGACATGAAAGCCGATGACAGATTGACCCGTAAAAATCATATCCGCCGCCAGACACGGACGGATGGTTTTGTCACATCTGCGGGCGGGGTTGAAATTTATGACCTCACGATCGCCGAAGGCAGACTGGATATCACCTCGCTTTCGCAAATTGAACTCCCGCAGGAATTGGATCACGAAGCGATTATCGAGCTGCCTTATCATTTCGAAACCACATGCGATGTGATCGCCTGGGCCACCGCCATGATGGCCGATAGCCCGACAGCATCCAGATTATGGGTCGAAGCCGAGCGTCAGGGCTGGAAAGTCGGGATCGCCGATCTGAAAAACGGCGGCTATCACCTCGATATCGCCGGCCAGACATTGATGCTGGATAATTTTGCCCTCAGCGCATCGGCGCTGGGCCGCTCGCCCTATTTCAGAAATGCGTTGCTGGTATCCTTCGTCGGTGCCCTGCGCGATATCTGGCATGAACAAAGATCGGGCGCACTGGAAGAACGCTATGCTCCGGAAGCCGCCCTGATGCTGGAACGCGTCCGCGCGGCAGATTGCGATACGGTCACGCTGCTGGTCGGCTGGGAATTGCGCGGTGCGGGTTATACCGATGTCTGGCGTCACCTGATCGGTTCGGAAGAGGGTGATATGGCGCTGGTCTTTACGCGCTTCCTCGAGCGCGATCCGACAGCCTTGTTCGATGGCTCGGCGCTCGCTTATGGTTTCCGCCAATGGTACGCCGATGAAAGCCGCGTCGATGGCTGCGACCATGAAACTCTGGAATCCTATGACGATATTCTGCTGCAGCATGAGGGCACGCATCACCCCTTCGGTGAAAATCGTCTGACTGCCGGGGATATTGAATCGATGGCCTGCCTGCCCGATGGCCGCTGCTACCTGCGCGGTTTGGGTGAAACGATCCTGCGCGATCCGTTCTTTGCCGGTTTGCATGATCCCGTCAACCAGACGCACCTGTTCCACCTGATGTACGACATGGAAGTCGTGATGGTGAATAATGTGCCGTTCCGGGACGTATCTCTGGCCCGCAAAATCTTCCCGCAGGGCGATCTGACCCGCATCCGTTAAGCAAATGGGGCTTCCGCCCCTGACACTGTTCCTTTATGATTGCGGTCCATGAAAAAGACGGAACCGCGTAAGGAAATCAAACATCATTTCTATCTGCACCTTGTGTCCGACGCGACCGGCGTCACGCTGCAGGGGCTGGCGCGGGCCTGTCTGGCACAGTTCGAGGGGATCGACCCGGTCGAACGTTTCTGGCCGCTGGTGCGGACTGAAAAACAGCTGGAACGTGTGATCGATGATATCCATGACAATCCGGGTCCGGTCCTGTTCACGCTGGTGGACCGCGAGCAACGGCTGCGCCTGCAAAAGGCCTGCGCCGAACTTCATGTGCCCTGCATCCCGGTGATGGATCATATCATCAAGGGACTGTCGTCTTACACAGGCCTGCCCAGTAAGGGCATTCCTGGTTTGCAGCACGCGCTGGATGATGCCTATTTCAAGCGGATGGATGCGGTGGATTTCGCGCTATCATTCGATGATGGGCAGAATTATGACGGCATTGAAGAGGCCGATGTCATTCTGGTCGGTGTTTCGCGCACATCGAAAACACCGACCTGCATTTTCCTGGCGCGGCAGGGCGTGAAGGCCGCCAACATCCCGTATGTACCGGGTATTCCGATCCCGGACCGTATCTTCAAATTGCGCGGGCCTGTCTTTGTGGGTTTGACGGAATCGCCAGACCGGTTGATCCATCTGCGCCGCAACCGCCTGAAAGCCGATACACATGACAGACATCACGAAAACAATACCTATCTCGATCCTGAACGCGTCGAAACCGAAATTCTGGAAGCGCGTAAATTCTTCACCAAACAGGGCTGGCCCGTGATCGATGTCACGCGCCGTTCGGTCGAGGAAACCGCCGCCGAAATTCTGGTGATCTTGCAACGCCGCCGTGAAGAGGCGTCGCAGAGAGAATTGCTGTAGGGAGTATTCAGAATGATCCGCGCCGCTGTCATAGGCTTTCCGATTGCACAATCGCTCTCGCCGCTGATCCATCAATACTGGTTCCGCCGGCACGGAATTGAGGGGTCTTACGAAGCGATTGAAGTCCATCACGATTATCTGGCTGCCCGCATTGAGGCTTTGACGAAGGACGGTTACGCCGGATTCAACGTTACGGTGCCGCACAAGCAGAACATTACGGCGCTGTGCGATACCTTGGATGACACCGCCAGGCAGATCGGTGCCGTGAACACGGTTGTCATCAAGGATGGAAAGCGGGAAGGTCGTAATACCGATGCCTTCGGATTCATCGAAAATATCCGTCAGGAGGCGCCCGGGTTCGATTTCGGCAAGGGGCCGGCCCTAGTGATCGGGGCGGGGGGTGCTGCGCGTGCTGTTATCTACGGCCTGTTGCAGCAGGGGGTGCCGGAAATCCTGATCGCTAACCGCACCAAAGAAAATGCAGCCGTTCTGGCGAATGATTTCCCGCAGGTCAGGGTTGTTGATTGGGAAGAACGAAACGAAGCCTGTGACGGGACATCACTGCTGGTGAATACATCGGTTCTGGGCATGCGCGGGCAACCGCTGCTGGAGATGGATTTATCGGCACTGTCTGTTCACGCCCATGTCTGCGATATCGTTTACAAACCGCTGATGACGGATTTGCTGCAGCGCGCCAGCGCCAGAGGCTGCGGCATCATCACCGGCATAGGTATGCTTCTGCATCAGGCCCGCCCTGCGTTCGCGTCATGGACATCTGTTATGCCGGACGTTACAAAAGAATTGCAGGGATTGATCACGGAGAAAGCACATTGATCATCATCGGCCTGACAGGTTCGATCGGCATGGGGAAATCGACAGCAGCGAATATCCTGCGTCAGATGGGCATTCCCGTTCATTGCTCCGATGAAGCCGTTCACGCTCTTTTATCATCCGGCGGCGGTGCCGTGGATCCCGTTGCTGCTGAATTCCCCCAAACCTATGACAGGAAGAATAAAAGCATCGACCGCGCGGCGCTGGGTGCGCTTGTGTTCGGTAACGATGAGCGGCGTGAAGCTCTGGAATCTATCGTTCATCCGCTGGTAATCCAGTCGCAGCAGAAATTCATCGCCGACCAGACACGCCAGCGCGCCGGTATCGTCGTTCTCGATATTCCTTTGCTTTTTGAAACCGGTGCCGATGCACGCGTTGACCATACGGTTGTCGTCACCGCGCCGGATTTCATCCAGCGGGAGCGTGTCATGAGCCGCCCCGGTATGACCGAAGAGAAATTTACGGCGATACTGGCGCACCAGATGCCGGACGCCGAAAAGCGTCGCCGCGCCGATTATATCGTCAACACAGGGATCGGCCTTGCCGGGACCAGACACGAATTACAAAGCGTTCTGCGTAACATCCAAGAGGGAAAATAAATCATGAAAGCCGTTATATTCCAGCATATGTCATCCAGCGCCCCGGGAACCATACTCTCGGTTCTGCAAAACCGCGGGATTGACCCGCGCATCATTTTCACAGCATCCGAGGACATATCAAATTTTGATCCGCTTGCTCCGGACTTGCTGGTGGTGCTGGGCGGTGCGCCGGGTGTTTACCAGTCGGAAGAATATCCTTTTCTGAAGGATGAGGCCAATGTACTGGAAAAACGTCTGGCCGCCGACAAGCCGACATTGGGTATCTGTCTGGGGGCGCAGTTGATGGCGGCTGCCCTGGGTCAGCGTGTTTATCGCGGCGATCAGGGCCCGGAAATCGGCTGGCACGAGATTCAACTGACCGAGGCCGGGCAATCGTCACCAATTGCCCCTTACGCCAAGGGCCGTGTGATGCAATGGCATAACGACACATTCGATCTGCCGAAAGAAGCGACATTGCTGGCCAGCAGTGAAAAATTCCGGCACCAGATTTATTCCGTGGGCCGTAACGCCATGGCATTCCAGTGCCATATCGAGGTTACGAACAAAATTCTGGCCGACTGGTTCGTCAGTGGCGCTGGCCGTTTTGTCGAGAATAAAGAGATGCTCCAGAGCCTGCGCCATGATACGGATACATATGTGCCGGGCATGTCAAAGGTGACGACATCCTTCCTGACCGACTGGCTGGACCAGCGGCTGCCGATGAAAGAAAAAGCCTATGCGTGAGATTGTTCTCGATACCGAAACGACCGGGATGGACCCCAAGGAAGGGGACCGTCTGGTCGAAATCGGCTGCGTCGAGCTTCACAATCAGGTGCCCACGGGCCGCACCTATCACGTCTATATCAATCCAGAACGCGATGTTCCTGCCGGGGCCGTGGCGGTACACGGCCTGACGGCAGAGTTCCTGAAAGACAAGCCTGTCTTTTCCCAGATCTATACGGACTTCCTCGATTTCATCGCTGAAGGTGTGCTGGTCATTCATAACGCTGAATTCGATATGAAGTTCATCAACGCGGAACTGGCCAAGGTCGGGCACAAGCCGATCCCGCCCAAGCGCGTCACCGACACATTGATGATCGCACGGAAGAAGTTTCCCGGCTCCCCGGCAAGCCTCGATGCGCTCTGCCGCCGCTTTAACATCGATAACTCAGCGCGGGAACTTCATGGCGCATTGCTCGATGCGCAGTTACTGGCCGAAGTCTATCTTGAAATGATGGGCGGTCGTCAGCACGGCTTCCTAGGCATGGCGCAGGGCGCTACATCTTCGTCAGGCGATCTGGCGGCAGTGTCGGTGCAGGCCGAACGTCAGCGTGCTTACCGCGAGCCGCGTCCGCATGCGCCAAGCGAAGAGGAGCTTGCCGCGCATGAAAGGCTGCTGGGCGAAATCAAGGACCCGATCTGGATCAAGCGCTAGAGATATGCAGACCATGAAAAAAGCCGCCCATCAGGGCGGCTTTTATTTTCAAGAGAGTAAAGTCTCTTAGAACTTGTGGCTGACGCTGACATAAACACGCGGATCTTTGTCGTTCTGCGTCTCGATATCGCGGTTCAGCGGGAAGGCGAGGAACAGGCCAGCCTGTGTCGCTTCGGTAAAGTCGGCACGAACGCCGAAACCGGCGGAGGTCAGTTCTTCGCGCTTCAGTTTGGCTGTTGTGGCGTCTTTATCCCAGACCACGCCGGCATCGTAGAAACCAAACAGCTGATAATTGGTCAGCAGCGACAATTCTGTCGGCTCGTTCCACTGCAGTTCGATCTTGCCGGCAACTCCGCTGTCGCCAACGATTTCGGACGGATCAAAACCACGCCCGTAAGCAAGGCCGCCCACACCGAACTCTTCGGAACTCCACAACGCTTCATCGGCATGCTGGCCCTTGATGCCGAGCAGGACGTTCAGCTTGCGGGTCAGACGCTGCAGGCGCTGATATTCGGCTTCTAGCTTGACGAAATCGGATTCCGCGCCGGGGCGGCTGGTGTTGGTGTCGTTTCCATCGGTGGACCCGAGGATATCGAGACCGGCGCCTAGTTCCAGATCGAACGTGTTATAGGCGACGCCCAGAACCGTATCGACGAATTCAAGACGACCACCGACACGCACCGCACGGATGTGATCCTTGCGCGGGTCTTCGATGTTGTTTTCTGTCCTGACGTTACGCAGGTCGATACCGGCACGGCCCGTCAGGTTCAGGTTCCGTGTGCGCACGAACGGGTGGCTGACGGTGGTGCTGAAGAAGCGTGAGCTGCCATCGACATCAAATTGTTTCAGGTTGTAACCGGGCTCTGTTTCTGTGGCGCTGGCGAACAGTTCGATCGAGGTGCCGTAGACGCCGACCGGCATCGTGTAGCCAAGGGCGGCATAAGCCAGTTCGTCATTCATATCTTCATTCGGCGCATAAGCCAGTTGGCCGGTAATGCGCTCGTTCAGACCCAGCAGTGAATTGGCAGCACCCGAAACACCGAACTGAACGGGGCCCAGATAGCGGCTGCCGTGGTTATCAAGGCTGATCATGCCTTCGAAACGATCACGCTCGACCAGCACCAGCAGGTCGGCGGCACCGGGCGTCGTTTCCGACGGGCTCAGGATGCCACGGGCGCTGATACCCGGAATATCGTTGATCAGCAGCAGCGTGCGTTCCAGCTGGCGCACGTTCAGCGCGTTTGAATCGGCGCGCACCAGCGCGGAATAACCGCGGGCCAGCAGAACGGCGTCATCGATATGTTCGCCTTCGCCGCGCACTTCGACATTGTTGATGAAGCCTTCAACGACCTGCAGCTTGGCGGTGCCGCCTTCGATGGTTTGCGGCGGGACGACGACCTGCGTCAGGATGTAACCGTCGTTACGGTACTTGGCTGTCAGTTCTGCCGCCAGCGCGTACAGATCGGCGAGCGTAATCGTTTGTCCGATCTTGCTGTCGACGATGTTCTGCAACTCGCCTTCCGGATAAACGCTGACGCCCTGAATATCGAGACGCTGCAATGTAAATGAAACTTTCTCGGCGCCGGCGGGCGCTTGCTGGATCGCGGCTTCCTTGACTTCGACGCGTGGCATCACACGTGGCTCGAACACGGCACCACCCAGCTGGTCGCTGGCGCGGTCAGGGCTGGCTGTTGTCGTCTGGTTGGCCAGTTGCGCCAGCGCCTGTGTTGCGCCCGCCATCATGCTGGTTGCCAGAAAAAGTCCAAACGCAATTTTGCGCGGATTGAAATTCATAGCCGAAGCCCTTCTCTTTAAAAAAAACTTGTGCTCCCGCATCAGGGGAGTCCTTTAAATGCCTGTTCTTGTATGCCAAAAAAGCCCCCGGAAACAAGGGCTTTCACATTGTGCGGGAGGGCCGGGCAAAAGCCAAGCCACAAACGCGCACCTCCAGCCAAAAAACGCAATAAAATTACCAATCTTCTGGAAAGCACGAATTCTCTAGGAATCCTCCGGCCTGACTTAAGTTTTTCATAAAAATTATCCGTAAACACCCTGCCAAATGGTTAATATTTGCTTAATGATTTCTTGCCAGCCGACGGATTCCCGGTCTATAAAATGCCACATTCCGCAAAAAGGCAAAGAAGGGGTTCTTGTGAATAACGTCCGGCAACAGGCGGAAATATAACAACAAAAGAAAAGTCCTGACGTACATTCCCCGCGCGTGAAACTGCTAAAGCCAAAGGGTCGTCTGCAAAATCGCAACGACCAGATTTTAAAAACGATTAAAACAAATTTCTAGTTCCTTAAAGGAAGGCAACAAAATGAGCGCACTTAAAAATCCCGCGGCGAAAAACAAACTCGGCAAGCTGATGACCACGACGACGATGGCCGCAGCCGGTCTTGTGATGATGAATGCGGGTCAGGCGCGCGCCGATAACTGGACCGACCACGAAGCGATCGTCGGTGGCATCACGATCGACACCAGTGTCGCCAACACAACCAACATTTCCCAGCACGATCACTTCGTCAAAGTACGCGGCGATGGCGACATCAACGCCGGCTGGACCGTCAACGTGGCGCAACCGGACAGCAGCGCGAAATATGTTCTCTACGATATCGAGGGCGACGCGACCCAGATCATGGGTAACCTGAACGCCAACGGCGAAATTTATATCTTCGACCAGAACGGCATCATCTTCGGTCAGAACTCGCAAGTGAATGTTGGCGCATTGATCGCATCGACCGGCAGCATCGCCGACTCTGACATTCTCGATAACGACGGCAAGTTCACATTCAACGGTGTGGACGGCGACGGCGCGATTGAACTGAACGGTTCCGTGACTGTGGCTGAAGCCGGTCTGGCGGCCTTCGTAGCGCCGACTGTTGTCAACAACGGCCTCATCAGCGCGAAACTGGGCAAGGTGGCTCTGGCATCCGGCAACAAAGTGACGCTCGATCTCTATGGCGACAACCTGGTTGAAATCGCTGTCGAGGACAAGGCGCTGAACGGCCTCATCGAAAACAACGGCTCTGTGGTTGCCGAGGGCGGCACCGTTGTGATGGCTGCGCAAACCGCAAAAGATGCCGTCGATAACGTCATCAACATGAACGGTATCGTCGATGTTTCATCCGTCACCGTACAAGGCGGCAAGATCATTCTTTCCGGCGGCAAAAAAGGTAAAGTTAGTGTTGCTGGTACGGCCAAAGCCGACGGCAAAACTGGTGGCGGCACGATTGACGTGCGTGGTCAGAATATTGAGGTAGCTGAAACAGCCTTGTTGTCTGCAGATGCGACTGAAAACGGCAACGGCGGTACCAACATTGTTT
>JAMHVA010000351.1:0-8755 GCA_035904625.1 Alphaproteobacteria bacterium
AACAAGGCCACGAACTGATCGCTGGTTACAGCGCGGCGATGGTCGAAGGTACAACCCGCACACTGGCAAAATTGGAAGAGTTCCGCGCCGCCGGTGTCGAGACGGTGACAGCCGAACACCTGATCGCCGAAGCCCACCCGGACCAGCGTGTCCTGAGCGGTCCGGATACATCACTGAGCAATCAGGTGCGTCTTGGCCATATCCGCCCGGTTGCCGCATAAGACAACGATATTTCAGAATACAAAAGCCCCGGTCATGCCGGGGCTTTTTCAGCCCTGCGTTCTTCCGGTCTTTCCCTGCTTATACGGACGTTTTTGTCCATGCGGGGGGATCGCTCGCCGGAAAAGAATCTTCTGAAGCGGTTTCGACGATTTCATCATTCTTGGCCTTTTGCTGTTTTTTATTCACGCACATCGCTGCCCCGGCACAACCGAGCAGCAAAGCCGATGCTAAAAGACGTTTCATGGTATTTCCTTTCTCTCTTGCCCCATGAGAACGATAATGCAAGCCGTCCGGTTCCATGACGATTGTGTGCGCCAGAAACCGGGCAACCAGGATTATAGGTTATGCTCAGAGGGAGATCAGGTTCTCGTCACATATTCGAGAAGAACGACGTAACGACAATCAGCAGGATGACGCCGCCACACAACAGGGCTGCTGCCCACGGATTGGCGCGGTCTTCGATGCCCAGCGCCTTGTGAAACACGAACAGCCATACCGGCAACAGCATCGCCAGCATGCTGGTATAGCCGGGGTTGGGCGCCATCGCGACGCTGGCAACGAAGCTTAAGGATGCCACAACGGAAAACGCCCCGGTCAGCAAGCCGCCTTTGAGCGTTTGTTTGCTGACAAGCTCGCGCGTCACCTTCTTTTTCAGCAGCATGGTCAGACCCAGAACCAGCGCCATCACCGAGAAGCTGACGAAGGAATATGTCAGAACCGTCGGGATGATCATGACATCCGGCATCACGATCTTGGTCGCGATCCCGGCCAGCGCATAGGTCACGCCCACCGGCGCAACAACGAGGAACGTATTCCATGAGATATCGCTGCCGCGGATCTTCATCATCCCCAGCGCTGTCAGGACCATCGCCACCACGACACCGGCAGACATCAGCAGGTTATGCGTATGAAGGGAAAACGCATCGGGCATGACCAGAACCCAGATGATCGTCGCCGCCACGGCTTCCAGCGGCATATACATGCCGGACACGCGTCCGGTTTTCTGGGCAGCCAGACCCAGCTGGATCATGTAGCCCACCGCCGTGATCAGGGACACGATCAGGGCGGCAAAATAGAACCGGCCATCCATCGGCCAGTGCATAAACGGAAACAACGGCAGCAACACAAAGAAACCGAAGACGGCCTGCAGGAATGTCAGATGCCAGCTGTCGATCTTGTAGACGCGGTTGGTTTCGACAAAGAAGGCCCGGCTGAGACTGTGAAGCAAGGCGTAAAGAGCCCAATTCATGCTTTTGCTTTCTGGAAAAACGATCTTAAAAAACTTCTGATATTGTAGACCGAACTTCGCGCAAATATGAAGAGCCGATTTTAGAGATAAAAAACCCCGGCAAAAGCCGGGGTTTTCCTTGTTTCGAGGCTATTCCGAGAGACGCTTAGGCAGCTTTCGCGGTTGCCTGCGCCAGATCGATCTTGAGACCGGGGCCCATCGTGGAGGAAACGGTCACCTTTTTCATGTAGGTGCCTTTTACGCCCGACGGCTTGGCCTTGTTGATCGCGTCAATGAACGCGATGATGTTTTCGACCAGCGCCTTGTCAGTAAAGGACGCTTTGCCCACACCGGCGTGGATGATACCGGCTTTTTCAGCACGGAATTCAATCGCACCGGCTTTGGCTGTCGCCACAGCTGTTTTGACGTCCATTGTCACGGTGCCCAGTTTCGGGTTCGGCATCAGGCCACGAGGACCCAGAACCTTACCGAGACGACCGAGCAACGGCATCATGTCCGGGGTCGCGATGCAGCGGTCGAAGTTGATTTCGCCCTTCTGCACTTTTTCCGCCAGATCTTCCGCACCGACGATGTCAGCACCGGCTTTCAGCGCTTCTTCCGCTTTTGCGTCTTTTGCGAAGACGGCAACACGCAGTTTGGCACCTGTACCGTGCGGCAGCGAGATCATGCCGCGAACGGCCTGATCGGCGTGACGCGGATCGATACCGAGGTTCAGCGACATTTCGATGGTTTCATCGAACTTGCGCAGTTTCGCGGTTTCTTTCAGAACGGCCACAGCTTCTTCCACTGTGTAGAGCTTTGTACGATCGACCTTATCCTTGATCGTCTTCATCTTTTTCGAAAGCGCCATGATTAAACCTCCTTCACTTCGAGGCCCATGGAACGTGCAGAACCAGCAAGGATCTTCACGGCGGCATCAATGTCGTTTGCGTTCATGTCTACGATTTTCTGTTCGGCGATTTCACGCAGTTGTTTTGTCGTGATCGAGCCGACGATGTCACGTCCGGGCAGTTTGGAACCGCTCTTCAGTTTGATCGCTTCCTTGATCCAGTACGTGTTCGGCGGCTGCTTCATGATGAAGGTGAAGGAACGGTCTTCGTAAACCGAGATCACCACCGGAATCGGCATGCCTTTGGTCATTTTTTCTGTCTTGGCGTTGAATGCCTTACAGAATTCCATGATATTCACGCCGTGCTGGCCCAGTGCGGGACCAATCGGCGGTGACGGGTTCGCGGAACCCGCGGGGATAATCAGATTGATATATCCGGTTATTTTCTTTGCCATGTCATTACCTCCAAAAAACAAAGAAAGAGGTTTGTGGTGCGGCGGCTGAAATGGTCTTATCCCTTTTGAAGGGGCTTCAGTATGGCCTTCCACAAGTATGCCCCTCAAGGCACGGCCTTAAGGACGGGGCAACCTAGGGGGAACGGGGCAGAAATGCAAGGTTTTTTGACATGCGCGGCGCAATCTTGCGTTACGGAAATAAAAGGGCTATAAATACAGGGAATCGCCGCCCTGGAGCGTTGTTAAGGGCGGCTTTTAGGGAGACTTTGAAATGCTTTCGAATGCTTTTGGTTTGCTGTCCGCCGCGGGCGCGGGTCTTGTCGGGTTTACCGGCACCCGCCTTGTACAGTCGTTCGGCGAGGCTTCTGCCGGATCGCTTGTGATGAACACGGTCGGGGTCCTGCTGGTGGCGGGACTGACGCTGGCCTCCTACAAAGCCGCGCCGAAGCCCTGATAATCACCTGATATTGAATGGTTTTATCCGCGCAGCGCCAGCGTGGGGCCGCCTTTTTGTTCTTGCTCGCGCACATAGCTGCGTGCGTTTTCCAGCGCCGTATCGGCGGACCCCAGCAACCGCAGAAGATATTTGTCGCCTTCGGCCTGACGGTCGCGCACGAAAGCGGTGACGGCATCGACCTCTTGGGCGGACATGACGATATAGTCCTTGTCGCTTTTCATGCTGTGATCGACAAAGCGCGCCCGCAAGGTGCCACTTTCCCTGTAGTAATTGGCTCCGGCGCCCGCACCGGCTTTCAGACCGCCCAGAGGAGTTTTCATGGTATCAAGCGCGGCGACCAGCTGCTGCAACCGGGTGGCTGATACGCCTGTTTGTTGTAAATCGGGATCTTTTCTCAATGTTGCGGCTGTCATGGCGCCCCCCTTGTCCTGCGGTTTTAAGGAATTTCAGGGATCATAGGCCGCAAATATTTCTTATGTCAAATTTTATATTCAGACCGGGGGGCTGAACAGCCAGTGACCCAGCGTTTCATACAATTTACCGGGATTGATCGGCTTCACGATGTAATCATTCATGCCTGCCTGCAGACATTTTTCGCGATCCCCTTCCATGGCGTGCGCGGTCACGGCAATAATCGCCACCGGCGGCAAGCCTTGTGCCTGTTCCCGTGCACGAATCCAGCGGCTGGCTTCAAAGCCATCCATTTCCGGCATCTGGCAATCCATCAGGACAGCATGGTAGGGCTGGTCCGCCGCGCTGATTTTCTCGACAGCGATTTTGCCATTCTCTGCCTCATCAATATGGGTAAATCCCATTTTCTTTAGAAGTTTCCGGAGGAACATCATATTCACCGGATGATCATCGACGGCCAATATCCTCATGACCGACAGATCCGGCAGCATGACGACCCTGTCATCCTCACTGACGGCCGGGCGGGATATCACATCCCGGGAAACGGGCAGCGGCAGGCTGATTGTGAAAATACTCCCTTCTCCCGGTGTGCTGGACAGGCTGATCTGTCCCCCCATCAATCCGGCAATATCTTTGGTGATGGTCAGGCCGAGGCCCGTGCCCCCATATTTGCGACTTGTCGAGCCGTCCGCCTGCATGAATTTCTGGAATATTCTTTCATGCTTGTCTTCCGGAATGCCGATGCCTGTGTCTTCGACACTGATGACGATGACCTGAGCCCCGTCTTCGCGGGCGGCGTCCGATGTCACATGCAGCCTGACATGCCCTTGCTGTGTGAATTTAAGCGCATTATCGATCAGGTTCAGCACCATCTGATTGATACGCAAAGAATCTCCGATCACGTAAACAGGCACGGAATCATCGTAGACGAATTGCAGATCAATGTTCTTTTGTGCAGCGACCGGCTGCTGCACACTGATCACGCTTTGCAGACTGGCGCGCAGGTTGAACGACACGGTCTCCAGAACCAGTTCACCGGACTCTATCTTCGCGTAATCAAGGATATCGTTCAGCAGCAGCAGCAGCGACTTGGCCGAACTTAAGACCGCCCCCGCAGATTCTGACTGATCCTCGTCGAGTTCGGTTCTGGAGAGAATTTCCGCCAGGCCGATAATTCCGTTCATCGGCGTTCGCAATTCATGACTCATATTCGCCAGAAATTGTGATTTCGCAATATTCGCTGCCTGCGCTTCCTGACGCGCCCGGTTCAGGCTTATGATATTCTCGCGCAGGCGCCGCCCCAGCTGGATACTGTTGTGAAATGTCCTGTAGAGCAGATCGGGGGTTTCCCCTGTCTCTTCCGGCGAAGATTCTGCCTGTTTCATCCCCAGAGAATGATCGATACAGGACAGGACCCGGCTGATCGCCATGAAATCATCGGCCAGATCAAATTGCTTTTCGTAGGATTCCTTCTCCGCAAGCAATTGCGCCTCGTCGAGATTTCCCAGCCCTGATTCCTGCCGGTCGATCAGAAGCCCGAGATCCCGGTTCAGTCGGTTTGATTCATTTATGAAATTGATCAGCTTCTGAATCACCTGAACACGTAATTTGTTCAGAATCGATACCTGCTGCAAACGGCACTGGCTGAAATAGTTCATGTAGCGGGCATAATGTATCGGGAATTCGTTGATAAAGCGGTCGTGCACAACTTCACCCTCCCGCGTCCTGAAAAAGACAACTGCGGACAGGGTTTGATTGATATTAATGCCGAACAACTCACCAAAAGTGGAGAATCCCGCCGCAGGCATCGACCACAGATCATCCAAGCCCGCCAGATTCCGCGCATTGTTAAGACGCCTGAGTATGCAGTCGTTCAAGATCGTTCCGACGGGGGCCGGTTTGTCCTTCAGGAACGTTTGCAGATCCTGCCGCGTTTGCTCTATGAAATCTGTCGCCTCCAGCAAGAACAATTCATCGCCGGGATTCACGTCACAATAAAACTCGACACTGCCCTCCGTACGATTGATCTTCGCCACAGACCGGACAAATATTTCCCCATCGACCTTGATACCGAATGTGTGACCGGAGAGGTAGTCATCCAGTTGATCGACGGAACATGCCAGCATCCGGCACATGGCATCGACAGGCGACAAAAGATCTATGGCATCCGCACTCATGACGGTTTTAACCGTACGGCAGGCACTTTCCGCTTCGAGAACAATGAACGACTGGCCGGTCATTCTGAAATTCTGGGATTTGAAGGCGCTGAAACAGGCGTTTTTTGCCATTTTGCAGAAGGCGATCACAGCATGATTCTGCAAAACGTCTTTACCATCGAAAAGATACGTATCACGAAAATCCAGTTTTCCCCCGGCGGAACCACCGACAAACAGACAGGGGAATCGCCCGCTGGCATACACGGCTTCCATCAGATAATTCTCGGACGCGGAAAGGCCGTCGACGAATGTCAGCGCCAGTGTGTCACTCGCCGTCACAGGAAAATTGACCGGCAGCGTCTTTAAACGATCCCGGATTTTTTCAACGCGCTGATCGTTTGAGAGGACGATATCCTTGCGCCGTATGTCTTCGCTGAAAAGCGGCACCGCGTGAATGCTGATGTCCGCCATGATATCGGTGCTGAAAAGCTGAAGGACGATTCCCGCAGGATGAAGAGGGTCAGTGCAGTACAGAGATCCGGCACCATCACCGGAACTGCATAATTCGCCCGCGGTCGATATCGCCAGAAACGGGCTGTCGCCCGCTGCGCCCTTCAGGATCCTGCATGTCGCAGGGAAGTCCAGTTCCGGCGAAATGAAAGCGATAGCCAGCGCTGCACGACGCCCCTCCGCCATAAAGAAATCGGCTGCCGTTACATCAAAAGCATTCCCTGCATAGCGTCTGACCGCCACACAGGGATCTTGGGAAACGACAGCGTTTCCAGAGGACGTCTTGCTATCTGGTGTATCAGCCATCTGCCGCCATACAATTCGCCTGTACCAGCTTTATTGTATGGAGAAAGCCATTTTTTTCCCGTTAACAACAGGGAAAGCCCTATACCAAAGATAAATCAGACCTTTTCGACCTGGCTGAATTCCAGTTCGACAGGTGTGGCACGGCCAAAAATCGACACCGAAACCTTGAGCCTGCCCTTTTCCTCGTCGATCTCCTCGATCGAGCCATTGAAGGATGCAAACGGTCCTTCGGACACTTTGACTTCCTCGCCGATCGAGAACTGAACACTCGGGCGCGGACGGTCAACGCCTTCCTTGATTTGCTTGATCAGACGCTCGGCGTCTTTTTCACTGATCGGCGACGGCTTGTTACCGGCGCCCAGGAAACCTGTGACCTTCGGCGTGTTCTTGATCATGTGCCAGACTTCATCATCCAGCTCCAGCTTGGCCAGAACGTAACCGGGGAAGAACTTGTTGTCCTTCTCCTGCTTCTTGTTGTTCTTGACCTCAACGACCTTCTCGGTCGGGACCATGACTTCCTCAACCTTGTCTTCCAGACCTTGCTTGCGGGCCTTGTCGTGAATCGCTTCCGCGACTTTCTCTTCAAAACCCGAATAAACGTGCAGGACGTACCAACGCTTTGCCATTGCCATTCTCTCGCTCTTTCGCTTGATAAACCTAGTTCAGCCCAAGGATCGTGTTCACGCCGAACGCGAGAACCTGATCCGCCACAAACAGAAATATTGCCGCGATGACGACCATCACGAATACAGCCAGTGTGCTGCTGGTCAATTCGTCGCGCGAAGGCCATGTGACCTTCTGCATTTCAACCTTGACCTGACGCACATATTCAACCGGTGAAAATTTAGCCATCGTTTCCTCGTACTGGATACAAACGTATCGCATTCCATTCATCATCATTCCCGCCAAAGGTTCGTGTCTTGCGGGGCGGTCGCCGTTTGCATCGAACCATAATGTCAGGAGGTTAGAATGTTTCTATACCATCGCCCGGGCGGTTTCCAGCAAAAAAGAGCGTTATGACCCTTCGCCGTGGCAAAGGAGCATTTCGTCACCCGGGCGGCTGAGGAGGCCCTTGTCGCCGTTGACCCAGAAGGAAACGCCGTCATCGCCCTGGAAGCGGCTACCGAAATCGGCGTCGATGTGGCGCAGGTCGCCCTGATAGAGGGTCTGGCCGTCCAGCGTGTAGGTCAGGGCCAGATGACGGTGCGAAGCGTTATAGCGCGCGGCAAGCCCGCCACCGTTCACGCAGGAATAGCGTTCCGCCGTACCGGTATAGGTCAGCGGCGCAACCGTTTCACAGCCCGCCACCAGAAAGGTTGCGGCCAGCAGAACCGGAAGAACGGCGAAGCGTGATGGAATTTTCATGATTCTGTTGTAGCCCGAATAGGCTCAGACCTCAAGCCCCGATCCTCAAAAATGTTAAAAATCCATTTTATTTCAAAAGGTTATAAAATAAGCACCAATTCCATCCCGAATTTTATATTTATTATGTAAATATGCTATACTGAGAAGAGACGGATATTAAAATAATAAACACAAAAACAAACGAGATCAGGTCATGCGCGACGACATCAACGATTTGGATCCCCGCCGGGATCTTCCTGCTCATATGCCCCGGGTGCTGACCCGGGAGGTGATTTACAAAGGCCAGTCGATCATTGAGCAAGGCACCACAGGCAACCGTGCCTTCTATATCGAGCGCGGTCTGGTCGAGGTGCTGGTCAGGGACGGCCCTTATATGGTGCGGGTTGCCGTGCTGGGCCCCGGTGAAATTTTTGGCGAGATGGCGCTGATCGAACGCAAGGAACGGTCGGCCACCGTCAGGGCGTTGCAGGATACGACCGTCACCATCATCACCAACCACGAGCTGGATGAAAAGCTGAACAACGTATCGGACAAGGCCGTGCGGGCCCTGATCCGTGTTCTGCTGGCGCGGCTGCGCGGGGCCAATAAAGGCCAGATCCAGCAATATAGAAATCTGGCCGAGTTTCAGGACCGGATTGCCGGTCTGGTGGAAAAGGCATCAACCGGAGTCGAGGCATCGCGCCGCGAGCAGTTCCGTAGCGAGGTGACGCCGCTGCTGGAACAGCTGGACGAGCTTCTGTCGACATACAGCCAGAAAAAATAAGGTTTTTCCGAAACTCCTATCACGCGACTTGC
>JAMHVA010000352.1:0-1506 GCA_035904625.1 Alphaproteobacteria bacterium
TCATGGTCATCAACAAGCTGACGCTGACCTTCTAGCAGCAGTTCGTTGTTGTTCCAAGATTCGTAAGTATCCCCGGAAGGGCAACCTTCCGGGGATTTTTTTGTCTTATGGCTGGGTGGCAATTGTTTGACTGACTTTCCCTGCAGCGTTACCGACTTCATTTGTATTACCGGTTGGAGCGGTTTTCCTGATTCTCCAGAATCTTCCTTAAAAACTGACCGGTAGAGGATTGTTCATTGCGTGCCACGTCCTCCACCGTGCCTGACGCGATAATCCGTCCGCCGCCCGGGCCGCCCCCGGGGCCTAGATCAATCACGTGGTCCGCGGATTTGATGATGTCCAGGTTATGTTCAATGACCACCATCGTATTGCCCATATCCACCAGGCGCATCAGCACGTCGAGCAGTTTCTGGATGTCCGCAAAGTGCAGGCCGATGGTCGGCTCGTCAAGAATATACAGCGTATTGCTGTTGACCCTTTTGCCCAGTTCCCGCGCCAGCTTGATGCGCTGCGCCTCGCCGCCGGACAGGGTTGTGGCCGACTGGCCCAGGCGGATATACCCCAGTCCCACGTCGGCCAGCAGCTGCAAGTGCGATTTGAGGGAAGGGATGTTGGCAAAAAAATCCAGCGCCTGGGAGACGGTCATATCCAGAACGTCGGCGATGCTCTTGTCTTTGTATTTGATGTCCAGGGTGTCGGCGTTGAAGCGCTTGCCCCGGCAGGCGTCACAGGTGACATAGACGTCCGGCAGAAAATGCATTTCGATTTTGATCAAGCCGTTGCCTTCGCAGGCCTCGCAGCGTCCGCCTTTCACGTTGAAACTGAAGCGGCCCGGCTTGTAGGCGCGCATGCGCGCTTCCGGAAGTCCGGTGAAAAGATCGCGGATGAAAGAAAAAATGCCGGTGTAGGTGACGGGATTGGAGCGGGGCGTCCGGCCGATGGGCTGCTGATTAATCATGATCACCCGTTCGATGTCTCCCAGGTCTTTGACTTTTCTTATTTTGCCCATCGATCCGCTGTGCTGGTTTAAACGGCGCGCCATCACTTTATAGAGTGTTTCAATCACCATGGTGCTTTTGCCGGAACCGGATACACCGGTCACGGCGGTCAAGACGCCCGTGGGGATTTTGATATCGATATTCTGGAGATTGTTTTGCGACGCGCCTTCCAGGACAATGTGACGACCTTTGGCCGACCGTCTTCGGGCGGGCAGGGCGATAGTTTCCCTCCCGGATAAATAGTTGCCGGTGAGCGAGGTTTCGCGTTGCATCACTTCGACGGGCGTGCCCTGAAAAATGACTTCGCCGCCCTGGACGCCCGCGCCCGGCCCCATATCCACAATATGGTCGCAGGCGAGCATCATGTCGGCATCATGTTCCACCACCAGTACGGTGTTACCCATGTCGCGCAGTTGTTTGAGCGTATCGATCAGCCGTAAATTGTCTTTCTGATGCAGGCCGACGGTCGGTTCGTCGAGCACATACAAAACGCCCATCAGCCCGGAGC
>JAMHVA010000353.1:0-2158 GCA_035904625.1 Alphaproteobacteria bacterium
ACCGGATTTTACGAGCGCCATGGTCTGGTTACAGAGGCCGCGGATCGCGGTACCGGGTTGAACTTTCTGACCAGTATCGCTTGCCCGAGCCGGGGCAGAGGGTGCAGCAAAACTGATCAGACCAAGACATACGAGGGCGATCAGTTTCTGCATGACTATTCCTTTTCCATGGTGCACTGGAGCGGCTGATCGTTGGCGCGGGCGAAGTCCATCACCTGATTGACCTTGGTCTCGGCGACCTCGTAGGTGAAGACGCCGCACAGGCCGACGCCGCGCCGGTGGACGTGCAGCATAATGTCGGTCGCTTCCTGTTTGGTCTTGCTGAAAAACCGCTCAAGGATATGGACGACGAACTCCATCGGCGTGTAGTCGTCGTTGAGGATCAGGACCTTGTAGAGGGACGGCTTCTTGGTTTTCGGGCGGGTCTTGAGCAGCAGCCCGGTCTGGTGTTCCTTGGCCGGATCGTTGTCGTCGCCATTGCCGGGTTCGCCACCCTGATCAGGCGGATCACCGCCCTCGGGAGCGTACTCAGGATAATCCGGGCCGCCCATCTGGGGCCTGTGCAAATATGGATGTGACATAGCCTCTTTCTAGCACAGAGGGGCGCAGTGGAAAAGTCTGGATAGAGAAACCCTCCGGGGAGCTGTCCCGGAGGGTTTCAAGGAGGCTGTTGTCCCGTTTGGTAAAAGGACCTCAGCTTAAATAGGATACCTTATGCTGCCATCGATTCAGAAGCTTTTTTGATCGACTTGCTCACTTGATCGTTGAGCGGCTCGAATACGTCGGTGGCCAGACGGATACCGATTTCAGACAGCTTGGTGCAGGTCGTCATGGCTTCGTCGAAGCTTTCCTGCGCGATGCGGTTCTGGGTTTCGGTCAGTTCGTTAAGGGTCTTGCAGGCCATCAGCGTTTTGAACGCTTCAGTGTTGCGCTGGGTCGACTCTTGAGCGATTTCCGCGAGGGTTTTCATCATCTGTTCGGCACCCTTCATCATGATGTTGCCGGACTTGATGAACGCTTCCATGCCTTGGCGGCTGGAGGCAGATGCATCGGCGGTGATTTTTTCGTATTGGTTTTTAGTCGAGCTCATAATCTTCTCCATAGACTCAAATGATTTAGACGCAGTTGGATCAAGCTGGGCGAAAGGAACGACAGATGACGCGCTCTTAGCCGGCTTCGCAGCAGCTTTCTTGGTTGGTTTGCTTGGCATGGTAACCTCGTTTTTTTATACGCGTTTCAGTCAGTAGACTGTCGGAACATGTCCGGCAGTGTACTCTATTTCTGGCAGTGCAATATATATTATTTTGCACCTGCACACTGGGGCAAGGCAAGGATTATTTTGCATTGCACAAAAATACATCTAGGCCCCTCTTTGCCGTCCGTCAAGAGATTTTTTGTGCAATGCAATAAATAGATTGGTTTCTTATTGAAATTATGGACAGTTTAACCTTTTTCCCCTATGCTTAAAAAACTAATGGAACCAAATCCTACGGGTGCAATCCCACGCTGCTCACCCCGCACGCCGCAGGACTCCTCGCAGGACAGTTTACGAACATAACGGACGGACACCCCATGGTCAGGATCGCCAATCTCTTGATTTTATTCGCCTTTGTTCTGGCGCTCGGTTTGACCGATCCTTCAGCCGCTTTCGCTAAATCCAAGAAAAAAGCCGCACCGGCTGGTCCAAACAACAAATATTCCTCGATCGTCATCGATGCCCAGACAGGGGCGATTCTGGCTCAAGCCAATCCCGACAAGGTCCTCCACCCGGCCTCCCTGACCAAATTGATGACTCTGTCCCTGACCTTCAATGCCCTCGACAAGGGGACGCTCCGGGCCAATGACCGGATCACCGTCTCGCGCCGCGCCGCCAGCATGTCGCCGAGCAAACTCGGCCTCAAAGCCGGGGAAACGATCCGCGTCCAGGATGCCGTGAATGCCGTCATCACCAAATCCGCCAACGATATGGCGGTTGCGCTGGCAGAAGCCGTCGGCGGGTCCGAACAGAATTTCACCCGCCAGATGAACGCCCACGCGCTGGCCATCGGCATGAACCGTACCCGCTTTATGAACGCCTCCGGCCTGCCCGACGCCCGTCAGGTTTCAACCGCCCGCGACATGGCCAAACTCGCCCGTCATATGATCACCGTGCAGGCGC
>JAMHVA010000354.1:0-8413 GCA_035904625.1 Alphaproteobacteria bacterium
ATCCAGTAAGCGCTGACCTGAGCTCCCAGTTCCTGATCTTCATGCAGGCGCTCGGAGATTCTGAGCAACGCCATATCCTGACGCTCATCAGAAACACCGGCACTGCGTACGAGACTCATAGCCTGATGGGAATCAATAATTTCCGGAAGTCTGTTCCCGAGAACAGAATTATGCAGCAGTATAAATGCCTGAGATTGACAAGGTACGTTATCCCTGTGCATGCCTTTTGAGGTCATGTTCACACCCGATCTTTTACATATTGCCGTTACGCTTATCCTCTTTGCCTGTTCATTTGTTAGTTCGACGGGCTTTCAAGAAGATAAAGTTAACAAAACATAAATTCGACACGATGGCAACATTAATTTTCCTTTATGGGAAAAAGCCACGGGCTTCAGGGGGTTAGCCCGAAGCCCGTGACCCTCGATACGACGTGCCGGGAATGCGCGCGATGCCCAAGGAGGAAGATTCGCAAGCCCGCGCGGCGCCTTGTCCGCGCTATCAGCTGTAAACAGTGATAGTCACGGCGCTGCCGGTGTTCCCGGTGACGATGTAGAACTTCGTCGATGGGGTTCCGTCGGTATCGATATTCACAATCAGCAGGTCGTTGACACGCATCATGTCAGCGGCCTTGTCGAAATAGTTCGCACCGCTGACGGCACTGTCGATGGTCGTGTAATGCCACAGGGTGAAGTTGTTCGCGTACGC
Source organism: Alphaproteobacteria bacterium (assembly GCA_035904625.1). Lineage (GTDB taxonomy): Bacteria > Pseudomonadota > Alphaproteobacteria > Micavibrionales > Micavibrionaceae > Micavibrio_C. Next base: position 706 of record JAMHVA010000354.1, read on the forward strand.
AAGCACGCTCAAGTCAGATGCTTTGAAAGCCATGTTTTAAACTCCGTATTTTTTCAGATGATGTCAGTAATGATTAGTCCGGTGTCTCGTCACACAGGATTTCAACGATGCCGGTATCATCGATACGGGCGGCACCCTGGCTCATCATGTTGTTGACGAAGTGCGCGGCGCGGTCGCCGTGCCATGTGATATCGGTCTGCACATCGGAACCCGCCGCATGGCCGAGCGCCGTGCGGTGATACCAGAAACAGGAACGAATATCGTTGCCATCTTTCGGCAAACCGGAATGCGGAACCCACAGCGTCCCCAGCCAGCGTTTCGCCTGCGTGCCGTTGAACGGCAGATCGTCGGCGCCGACATAATCGGAGCTTGAGAATTCATCGATCTGCAATAGTTCGCTCCATTGTTTCCAGCCGACGATGGCATAGCGTTCGCCGTCGTCCGGCACATCGGCAGCGCCCAGTTTTTCAAACGCCGTCATCACTTTCGGCAGTGTCATGCCGGTGTTGGCGTCAGAAATTTCCTGACCGCCCGATACGCCCGAAAGCGCGGTGATGATCAACTCGTCTGTTTTACGGCCCAGCGCATAAGCACCGGCGTTCGCAATCACCTGACGCTCATCAATGTTGATGCGCAGTTCCTGCAGGCGGTCGACCCAGTCACCGGCATAATAATCCTGCAGCGTGCATTCGACGGCACTGTGCGACAGGTTCATCACCGGCACCATGCCGTGAGTGGACTTTGTGGAGGCTGTACCTTTACCCACCTTCTGGAAGACAGCCGTGGAGCCGTTGACTTCGCTGATGGTACGGACAGTGTTACGCAGTTTCGAGCCCTGACGTTGATCGGACTCATGGACTTCGCGTTCAAATTGCTTGATGAACGCCTGATCGATGGATGTCGACATGACATAGACCTCGTGGTTTCAAGTTGAAGAGATTTTTTAAATCGGCACGAAACAGGGTTGTCATCATGCGATGGCCACAGGGTCGTGAAAAAAGACGCCGCAGAGCACCTGATCCGTCGTCAGGTGTTCTTCTGCGGCGTCGAAGTCAAAAGCAGGAAAGGAGAAACGCCACCCTGCGGACGCAGGAGTGGCGTTGATGAATTTAGTTATAGGATTTTATTCCTTTTCAATCAAGGTAATTCGCATGCTGCATACATCAGCGTGACACACTGAATGAAACCGGCGGCACACCTTCCTGATAGCGCCGCCACATCGTTTTGTATGCCGCTTCGATATGACTGACAGAAAGCGCAGTATCAAACAACGGGCATGTCAGCAGGTTGCTCTGCAGCTTTTCTTCCATCTCCGTCAGTTTGTTTTGATCGCGCGCCAGTTCCCGCGCCCGCGTTTCATATTCATCCAGTGATGTCGTGATCATCTCCGGCAAGCCCGCCGCCGTGAGCAAACTGGCAGCGACACGACCGGCGAACGTACCGCCCTGGCATGTCAGCAGCGGCAAACCTGCCCACAACGCATCCGATGCCGTGGTATGCGCGTTATAGGGCAGCGTATCCAGAAACAGATCCGCATTCTTATGACGCGCCAGATGATCAGCCAGTGGCATTTTCCGCGCGAATACCAACCGGTCGGGCGACACATTCCGCGCCGCCGCCTCTTGCCTCAGGTTGCGCGAGGATTCAGGATTGCGTTCATACAGCCACAGCACGCTACCGGGAACATCCCGCAGCAGCCGCATCCAGATATCGAATATATCCGGCGTAATTTTATAGGGATTATTGAAGCAGCAGAATACAAACGCATCATCCGGCAACCCGCATTCTACGCGTGACGGTATATGTTCTGCGATCATCCGCGCCCGGTCATTCACCTGATAGGAAAAGGGTAACCACGCAACCTTCTCGGAATAAAAAGACTGATGTTCCGTCGGAATGACGATGGCATCAGCAATAATGTAGTCGATAAACGGTGCCCCCATCGTTCCCGGGTACCCCAGATAATTGACCTGTATCGGCGCGAAACGATGGGCAAAAATTCCCGGGCGCGCCCCTTGGGTATAGCCTTTCAGATCGACGGCGATATCAATCTGTTTGTCGGCCAGAAAGCCCGCAACCTGATCATCGCTCATGACGGAAACGTCAATGAAACTCTCAAATGCATTCACAAGACGTTTCCTGACGGGGCTGTCATCAGGCCGACCATATGAAATGCCGTATATTTCAAACGCAGAACGATCATGCCGTTCAAATAACCCGGCAGTCAGGTAACTGGTGGCATGTTCATGGTAATCAGCGGAAAGATACGCCACGCGAATTTTATCATGACGATAGACCTGCCCCCGCCATGCGGGCGGGCGCGGCGGAAACACCCGCGACGCGTAATCCTGCGTCACCTGCAATTGCTCCGCTGCAGTTGTCGGGAAGGTCAGGAAGGAAAATGGTTTGGATGCAGGCTGCCCGGCATAAACCTGTTGTCGTAAATTTTCTAAGGCTGATTCATACCCCTGCCAGTCACACACCAGCATCGTCTGGTGTAATTGCAAGCCTTCGCTGAATAAAGGAGGGGGCAATGAAGCGCTATTCATTGTAAAATTTAAGCCCAAGACTAAAGCAGGTGCAATTCCTTGTGTTTAATTGTGGACGTTATATCCAAGAGATATTTGTAAACTCTCTGATTTCATGAGAGAATCATCTTATTCGGGGTGCTTCGCCCTGTTCTTTTCTTCCTTTCGCCTTATTTCTTCTTGCATAACGGCTGGGTGTTAAATATATTATGTCAACTTTGCTTTCTGGATGGAAAGCCGAAGGAGCTTGAGTAAAAAAGATGATGCTACAAAACCTGATCGCCGCACTGAAATCCAATTCCAGCAACGATATCGCAACCACCCGCCGCCGTTACCCGCGCCGGACCAGTGATCGTTGCGTTGTTGTTATTTATGGCCACACATTCCCTGTCGAAGACTGGAGCTTCGGCGGTGTCCAGCTGGCGGGCGATGACCGCCTGTTCGGCGCCAGCCAGACGCTCGACTTCACGTTGAAGTTCAAGGTTCGCAACACGATCCTCGATGTTCACCATCGCGGTCGCGTTGTGCGCAAGAGCAACGGCAAGGTCGCGCTTGAATTCGAACCGCTGACGCAAACCATCCGTCAGGGTTTCCAGCGCGTCATTGATGATGCCGTCGCCAGCGAATTCGCTGAATCACAGGCCTGAGATACAACAGCCTACACAGAATAAAAAATCCCCGTCACTGGCGGGGATTTTGTTTTTCCGGATGGCTAGTTCAGCGTACATCCCGGTGGGGTGAATTTTCCTTGGCCTGCCTTCGGGACTGCATCGGCATCGATATGCGGCGTTTTGTTCTGCGCCTGATCACGCACGGTGACGACAACATTCGAAACCCATTGCAGGAAGCCATAAAAACCCAGACGATCATCGTCTGTATAATCGTCCGTTCCTTCTAAATCCGGGTCCTGATTATGCACACCGGTTTCCCAGCTGAGGCGATAACAGGTAATCAACTGATCGATGTCATGACAAACCTGTTCAATATCCTGCGCCTTCATCCCTTTAGGGAATGAAAAGACAGGGGCCTGCGCGGCCTGGCTCTGTTTGAAAGCAATATCCTGTAGCAACTGTTCAGGTGTCGGCAGGATGGAGGGCATCAGACGATCAATATCACCCTCAGCCAGTTCTTCGATCACACCGCCATCACTCTGGCTGGGATCGAATTCACATGCTTCCGCCTGTGCCGCCAGTTCTGGCAATTCCTTGCCGATCTCCCCTGTATCCATCGCGAAACCTGACGTACTACGAACGGCCTGCGGCACCGACAGGAACATCTGGTATTCACCCATCACCGCCATGAAATCATCGAGGCATGTTGACGCGTGACAGATGGCATGAACCGTAACAGGCGTATCAAACATCATGGAAACCCGGGCCTGTGCCTGCGCGAAGATCCAGCCAATCTGGCCGACCAGTTCCCGTTTTTGTTTTTGTGACATGTCCCCGCACCCTTCTTAAGAAATATGATGATTTTCTAGAAGGGCGCGGGGTTGTTTGTCAAATTTAACGATTATTGCGCGGCATACATGCGGCGGAAACCCTCGGTCACCTGCGCCACGAAGGCCGGATCGCGGGTTTTCCAATAGCGTGGATCGCGCATCATGGATTGCAGTTCCTGTTCGCCGCCGCTGCTGGTCTGCACATCCTCACGGGACATCACCGGCTCTTCGCCCTTCATCAGACGGTACAGTGCCATGACCCCTTCGAAGCTGCCAGCCAGATTGCTCAAGACTTCCGGCGACAGGTTTTTCTGACCATAGGCTAGCAACTGACGAGAAATTTCAGCCCATGTCTCCGGCCCGCCAAAGGCCGCGATCAGGCGATCAACCTCGCGCTCGGCTTTGAATTCATCGGCAAGCTCCAGCACCATCGGCACCATTTTTTCAACCGCTAGATCGTAAACCATCTGGACCTGATCGGGCGTGAAGCCGCGTTCATGCAGGCGCTTGTTTACATCGGTATCGACCGGGAAGAGGCCGTGGCCGACATTGATTTCATAGCCATCCGGCGATTCCGGCACGCCCAGTGTGGTGAGAACACGCGCACGGTCATCCGGGTTGATCATGGTCGAAAGCTTCTTTTCCAGCTCCAGATAGGAATTGAGCAGTGCCTCGACACGGATTTCCTGTTTACCATCGTCCCAGAATTTTTCCGGCAGACTGGCAGGTTTGTTCGATGATGTTTCAATTTCAGGGGTAAGCAGATTGTCAGTCATTTGTATAAGTCTCCTGTTGTTTTGTTATTGAGGATTACGCCCGGCATTGACCAGACGCAGAATGGTGCCGACCAGTGCGCGCTGGCCTTCGGCATAGCGTAAATGTCCTTCCGGGACATCCGCCCCGTATGCGCGGGCAAATGTCAGGTTCTGCAGATGCCCCAGCACGGCCTTGCCGTCGTCGCTGGTGAAGGCACGGGCATAGGCACGTTCGACATCGCGGCGATCACCGGACAATGGTTCCGGCATCCAGAACACCGGCGATGTTTTGGGCTTAAACAGTTTGCGAAAGAACATTGGGAATCTCCTGTTCGGGTAAAGGAAGCGGTTGACGGATCAAATCGACAGGCACGCCCAGCGCATCACCGAGGAATCGCGCGGCCTGCGCGAGATCAATCGCCGCAGACGCCTCCGGCCCCATGCGTAAGACCGTTTCAATCCACGAAAGCGTGTTCTGGATGTTGCGTTGTCCCTGCGCCCGGGCCAATGGCGCGCGGTAATCAAGCGCGACCAGACGGCCATCGATGCGGATATCAGGCACCTCGCCACGGCGGCGCAGGATGCCGAACGCACGCTGCACCAGCGGCGTCAGCAATTCGGATTGCAGGCGGCCATAAGTCGCCCCCAGAAGCAGCGACATTTCACCGGAACGTTCGATCACTTCCGTCGCGGTCATGCGCGGCGATGTGATAGGTGCCAGCTTATCCGCCAGCAAGGCGTGACGAATACGGCGGCGCAAATCATCCAGCACCAGTTGCGAGATATCGAAGCGACCCGGCATGTCGAGCGGCTTTAATCCTTCGGAGCCCACAGCCTTCGGAATGATCGCACCGGGTTTCAGTTCGATATTGGCGGGATTCAGAACGCCGTCATCATCCGCCTGCCAGATGCCAGTGACAGCAATCGACGCATTCTTCAGGATCAGTTCCACGACCTTATTGGCAGTCTTGATATCCGGCAGCGCCTTCATCACCGGCGAACGGCCATAGAGTTCTCCCGGCGCTTTCAGCCAGCGAAACGCGATAACGGGCGAGACATTGAAAGTGCCCTCACGCAGCAATATCGGTGTACTGCCATAACCCGTCAGAACAGCCTTGAAATCGTAATTGCCGAACGTGCCGGGCAGCACCGATTCCAGAACGTCAAACCGCGCCTGCGGATCTTTTTCCCCGCGGCGGACCAGTTCCATCGGCAATTCTGCCATCGAATAACGCATCTTCAATTGCGAAAGCGTCAGCGACAGGCGGCGATAAGAACCATCGAGCATACCGCTCGCGCCCTCTTCCAGCACAATGTCGCTCAACGGCACGGCCGTGAAACGGAAGGCCGAAAGGCTGCCCGGTTCGGCTTCTTCCAGAACCAGCGCCGCCGTACCACCGACGATCAGGTCGAGATAGCATTGATGCATTTCGACGATGAAATTGGAGCGGTCGAAATGCGCTTGTAATGTCCGACCCGCCTGCTCCAGCAGCGGTGACAGGCTTTCGACTTCAGCAGCAGAAAGATCGGGACCGGGTTTGAAGCCGAACCACTGCGTCCACGGTGGTGTCAGGTTGCCGAGTAAGCTAGCCGCCAGTGAATCAACCGCATCGAGCGCCGTGCCGTCGAAAATTCTTTCCATGCGTTTGTCGCCGGGCAAACCGCCGGAAAAGGAATTACGTTGCGGCAGAGCATATTCATACGCATCCTGCCAGAGCGGTTCCCATGCGCGGCGGCGGTTGCGCGCCGTGTCGTAGCGTTCCACGAGCGCACGCAAGGCTTCGCCGTTGGCACCACCGGATATTTTATGGGGCGGCGCCTTTGTTATCATTGTTGCTGTCATAATCATTATTCTCCGAGCAGTGTCTTGCGCGCACCGTTCACGGTGTCATTCAGAAGACCGCGAAAACTGGTCAGTATGGTACTAAAGCCACCCCGGCGGCGTTCCAGAAGATTCTGGCTGCGGGCACTCGCCTTGACTTCTTCTTCGGTGGGTGCGGGTGTTGTCGTTGTGCCTGTGGGCATATTGCCGGTATTCACAGACGTTGTCGGCGCAGGCGCCGATGTCACAGTCGATGTCACGGGCGGCACATATATATATTGTACCGGCTGCACATCGGGAACTTTCGGGCGTGATGCAAGGCTTCCCATGATCTTAAGCTCCCTGAAGCTGGATATTGTTATAACGTGTCAGGTGACGGTACAGCTGCCACGGCGTCAGAACTGCCCATTTATGCAGGCCCAGCACGCGCTTGACGGCCTCGACACAGGTGAACACCATGACCGGCGCAGGCTTGGTATGCGCACGGTTCAGCGGTGCCGCCATCACGCGATTGCCACGCGCCGTCAGCCAGCCCGGCAGATCGAAATCAGGCGGTACGTCATGCACTTTCAGTTCCGTGTGTTGCAGCAGCGGGTCGAGCGACAGCCAGCGCGTGCCATCGTGAACGATCACGAAGCAATGGCGGAAGCCGGGGCGCAGGAATTTCAGCCACGGCCAGTCGGATTTACCGCTGAACACGACCCATGCCTTTTCCTGCCCCGCCTTTTCCTGCAAGGGCTGTGGCGACGCGACGGGCATCATCGACATGATGGACTCTTCGGCGGGATCAAAAAACTTTCTCATTCTGCGGCTCCTGTTGTGAAAGGGATAATGTTGTGATGATTGAAATCGGGGGCGAAGGGATGCCAGAGCGACAGCGCGCTGACGATTCCTTTTCGTTCAAGAATCGGCGTCATGCGATCCAGTGCTTCAGTCCACAGGCTGAATGCCCGCGCTTCCTTGACGCGACGAGGATCCGGGGCCATCAGGCGACGGCCGTAATGACGCAGCACCAGCAGGTGATCCATCAGCAAACGGCGCTGACGGTACAGGCGGTCCACCACTTTTAATATGTCGACTGGCTCACACGGGCGGGACACCAGCCCCTGCCCCGCGGAAACCCGGGCCCCGTCGTTCTTGGCAGCCTGCGCCTGAATGAACC
>JAMHVA010000355.1:0-1646 GCA_035904625.1 Alphaproteobacteria bacterium
CCGCCATACAGCTTGATAATGTCCATCGTCGCCATCGCCAGACCGGCACCGTTGACCATACAGCCAATATTGCCATCCAGCGCAACATATGACAGGTCAAAATTCTTGGCGATTGTCTCTTTTTCGTCTTCTTCGGACTCATCGCGCATTGCTGCGACGTCAGCCTGACGGAAGAGCGCGTTATCGTCGAAGTTCATCTTCGCGTCCAGCGCCATCACTTCATCTTTATCGGTGACGATCAGCGGGTTGATTTCAACAATCGACGCATCCAGTTCAACGAATGCTTTGTAGAGTGATGTAAAGAACTTGATCGCCGATTTGTTGGCAGCCCCTTCGAAGCCCAGCGCAAACGCCAGTTCACGCGCGTGGAACGGCTGGAAGCCCGCCACCGGATCGATCGCGACCTTGACGATCTTCTCGGGGTGCTTTTCAGCAACCTCTTCAATATCCATGCCGCCTTCGGTCGATACCATGAAGGTGACGCGGGATGTCGCGCGGTCAAGCACGACCGAGCAGTAATATTCTTTTTTGATGTCAACGCCGTCAGTAACGTACAGACGCTGGACTTCCTTGCCTTCCGGCCCGGTTTGCTTGGTCACCAGAACCTGACCCAGCATGGCTTCGGCAGCGGCTTTCACTTCATCCGCTGTCTTGCACAGACGGACACCGCCCTTGCCGGTCGGGTTATTGGTGAACTTGCCCGCACCGCGGCCACCCGCATGGATCTGCGCCTTCACGACGTACAAAGGCCCCGGAAGCTGGCCAGCGGCCTTTACAGCCTCATCGACACTCATGGCAGGAATGCCTTCAGGAACGGCAACACCGTATCTCTTGAGAAGCGTTTTGGCCTGATACTCGTGAATATTCATGACAACCCCGGGATCTGTTGGTTTCCGACAATCAATACCGGGCCATAAATACCCCGCCTGTCCCGCTGCTTCAAGCCTGTTGCACAGCACAAACCCCGGTTTTGGTTAACAGATTGTAAAATATACATAAACTTGTATGTAATTTCCCATAACTTTGCTGTTTTTTAACCTTTTTGGCGGATCATAGGGTTACAGAATTGAATATCACTTGTGGGGAAGTGCTTATAACGTGTCTGATTTAAAACAACAAAAATCGCTTTTTGGCGCCTCGATACCGTTCATTTTCGAACCGAAAATCACGGAAGGATACCTGACTCAGGAACAGCGCCAGACAGCGCGCTACGGCGCCAAGGACCTGCCCGGCGTGACCGTCGCCAAGGCGGAGACCGCTGAAGTTGCCGCAGAGGCCCCGAAGGCCGAGGCCCCCGCTTCAAAAAAAGCAGAAAGCCCACTGCAAAACGACAGACCCGGCAACGACAAGCCGGATCTCACGCGCAACAGCGCCAACAGCCCGCAATTCGATCCGCAACCGCAACTGGCACCGCAGGCGATCAAGCCGCCTGTCGGCATTGCTCCCGGTGCCCTGTCGATGTATCAGCGCCAGCAGGCACAGGCCCAGCCGCAGCACGACAGCACCAACAAACCATCCGTGGTTGATCAGTCAACCGCCTTCAAGGTCGGCCTTGCCGCCACAGGCTCTGCCGCCTCCATCGAGCGCATGAACAAGCGGATGCTGGAAGAAACCATTGACGGCCACATAGAAGCCGATAATGAACA
>JAMHVA010000356.1:0-9940 GCA_035904625.1 Alphaproteobacteria bacterium
GGACCGGCAGTTTTTTCTGAATCTTGCGTACGGTGATGATGCCGACGCCGATAATGGTCAGCAATCCGCCCCAGACCAGCGACATATGCATTTCCTCACCCAGCAAGGCGATGGACAGCGCAATCGTCACAATCGGCAGCAGCAGGATAAAGCATGTCACTTTGGCGACCGAGTTCCGGGCCAGCAGGGATTGCCACAATATGTGAGAAATGCTGACGATCAATGCCTGATACGACAAGACCCCGGCCAGTGTGACCCAGTTTGAATCGGGCAGCATGCCCCAGCCTTGCGGTGTCATGAACAGGCTGGTCAGGAACACGAACGGCAGCGATGCGCCATTGATGATGGCAATGAATGTCGGCGGGTGTACATCTTTCAGCTGGCGCATGCGGATATAGCTGACCGAGATCGCCAGAGCCGAGAGCAGGGTAATGATGCAACCCCATAAATTCTGGCTGTCAGGGCCACCCAGAACTAGCAGCAATCCTGAAAAGCCGAGCAGCAGGCCGAAGCCGGTGCGCCAGTGAATCGTTTCTTTGAGGATCAGCCAGCCGAGCAGGGCGGCAAACATCACTTGCGCCTGCAGCAGCACGACGACGGTCGACGCATCCAGCACGCCCAATGCCACGAACAACAGACCCTGATGAATCGCGCCCATCCACAGGCCGACTTCGGCGATCTTCCAGAAACGCTCTTTACCGGGCCATTTCATAAAGGGCAGGAAGACAAGGAAGGTTGTGAGGAAGCGCAGGGTGATTATCACCATCGGCGGCAGTTCCTGAACCCCCAGTTTGATCGCGATGAAATTCCCGCTCCAGATCAGGATGCACAGGAGGGTCAGGGAAATGTCACGCAGTGTCATAAAAGAAGTCCGGGGCCGGTGGTTGCCTTGCGTAAGTTAGGGCACGGCCACACAGTTTCAAGCTGTACCGAAGACTATATTCCGCCCATCTTGCAGATGGTTTTCCACTCGGCGGCAGTGACGGGGGAGACGGACAGGCGGGACTGGCGGAGCATCGCCATATCGGCCAGCGCCGGGGCGGCTTTCAGGTCAGCAAGCTTGACCGGGGTTTTGAACGGTGTGGTTGCCCTGACATCCACCAGAACGAAGCGTTCATCCTTGGGGTCGGGGTAATGTTCCTTGACGATCTCCATGATCCCGACGATTTCGAGCCCCTTGGTCGAATGATAGAAGAAGGCCTGATCGCCGCGTTTCATCGCCTTCATGTTATTCCGGGCCTGATAATTGCGGACATCGGTCCACGGGGCGATTTTCCTTTCCACCTGCTGGTCCCACGACCAGACGAACGGTTCGGATTTCATCAGCCAGTACGCCATGGGTTATGCGCCCTCCCTGACCAGCGGGCGGTTCAGCAACTGTTCCATCGCCTGTTCGATGGTGCAGGCACCGCTGAGGCAGCCATGGGCGGCGTTGACAAGCGGCATGTCGATCTTGAATTTCTTTGCCAGTGCTGTCAGCGCCTCGGCTGTCGGCACGCCTTCGGTGACACCCTGACGTGACCCCAGAATATCGCGTGCACTCTGACCCGATCCCATTTTGAATCCGAGCGAGAAATTGCGTGACTGCATCGATGAGCAGGTCAGTAGCAGGTCACCGATGCCGGACAGCCCGGTGAGCGTTTCACGGCGGCCCCCCAGTGCTTCAGCCAGATTGCCCATTTCATGCAAGCCCCGTGTCACCACGGCGGCACGAGCATTTTCACCCAGCCCCTTGCCCGCGACGACACCGCAGATGATCGCGATTACGTTTTTGACCGCGCCGCCCACTTGCGTGCCAACCACATCATTGGTGGTATACAGGCGGAAGCGCGTGCTGGCCAACTCATCACGCACCGGTTTGAATTTCGTATTGTAGATGGATGCCAGAGTCGCGGCGGCGGGCAGGCCTTGTGCGATTTCATGGGCGAAGTTCGGGCCGCTTAAGAATCCGGTCATGGCCATCGGCAGGATTTCATCTGTTACTTCCAGCATCAGCTTTCCTGTGCTGATCTCAATCCCTTTGGCACATACGACGACGGGCTTATCGACAGCGATATCGGATTTCGCCAGCGTTAATACACTGCGCAGATATTGTGCCGGAACAACGGGGAGGATGATATCGGCCTTGCAGACATCGGTCAGATTGCCTGTGGCCTTGATGTCGGGGTGCAGGGAAATGCCCGGCAGGTATTTGCGGTTCTGGCGCGTGATGTTGATGTCGTCGGCCATCGCGACGTCACGGGCCCACAGCAGAACCTTTTTGCCGTTTGTCGCAAAATTCTGGGCGAGGGCCGTGCCCCATGCGCCGGAACCGATAATCCCGATTGTCGTCATGCGCGGTCAAACCTTTCCATCTCGATCAGCGGCCAGCGCGGACGGGCGGCCACATTCAGGCCATGCGTATGACCCAGCCGCAAATGTTCGATGCCGGCCCATGCGATCATGGCTGCGTTATCAGAGCATAGCCTGACCGGCGGCGCAACCAGCCGGAACCCTTTCGATTGCGCCAGTGTCTCCAGCGCCTGACGGATGCGCAGGTTGGCGGCGACGCCGCCCGCCAGCACCAGTGACGGGGTTGCGGGGTTATATGTGGCACTGAACTGATCCAGCGCGCGGCGCAGGCGGTCTTGCAAGACATCGCAGATGGCCTCCTGAAAGCTGTAGGACAGATCGGCGACATCGTCTTTCTTCAGTGCGCCGGGCGGCAGCTTGTCGACGCAGGAACGCACGGCTGTTTTCAGTCCGGAGAAAGAAAATTCAAGTTCCGGGCGGCCCTTCATCGGGCGTGGCAGGTCGAAACGCGCCAGCGCGGCTGTAGGGTTTTTGCACCCCTGCGCGGCTTTTTCGAGATGCGGACCGCCGGGATAGGGCAGGCCCATCAGCTTGGCGGATTTATCGAAACATTCGCCCAGCGCGTCATCCATGGTGCCGCCCCAGTGGCGATAGATGCCGACATCCTCGGCGACCAGAATTTGTGTATGCCCGCCGGAGACCAGCAACAGCAGATAGGGGAATTCCAGATCGTCTGTCAGGCGGGGGGTAAGGGCGTGCGCCTCCAGATGGTTGATCGCGATAAAAGGCAGTTTATGCGCGGCGGCAATCGCCTTTCCGGCCATCATCCCGACCATGACGCCGCCGATCAGTCCGGGGCCGCAGGTGGCGGCGACGCCGTCCAGCTGGTCAAACCCGATCCCGGCATCATGCATGGCACCCTTGATCAGGGTATCCAGATGATCCAGATGGGCGCGGGCGGCGACTTCGGGCACCACGCCGCCGAAAACCCGGTGTTCGTCCAACTGGCTCAAGACCAGATTGGCCATGATTTTCCGGTCGTCGCTGATGACGGCGGCGGCAGTTTCATCACAGCTGGTTTCAATGCCAAGAATGATCATGTGTGATTCCGGTTTCCAAAAACAGGCGCAGACTGTATAGTCTGCCTACTAAGCCTATGACAATAAATAATATGGCGCAAACGCCAGAGATAACAGGGACCAAAGGTTTTACGGGATCGCGGATGAAACAGGCCGTTGCAGCTTCCACACTTGCTTTCTTTCTGACCGCGTCGCTCGATGTGAAGCGTCTGGCGCTGTTCAGCATTATTGCGTTGGTCGTGCCGCCGCCGCTGGGGATTGCCACCGGGTTGGCGGCTGTCGGGCTGCACGCGGGATGCGAGAGCGTGGTGCGGTCGGCGGGGCGGGTTTACCGGGATATCCGGGGATATGCGCAGCCCGGCGACTTTGACACGTTGGCGGAATTTAACCGGGTCAACCGCGAAGCGCCCCGCCTTCAGGTGCCCATGCCCGTCTATACGGCAGCGGTTGTACCACGCGAGAAAACGGTTTTCCTGACAGCTGAAATGCGCTAAGCCTGTGGCGTCCGGCACTCCTGACAGGCATTTGGCAAGCGTTCAATATGACAAAAATAATCCGCATCGGCACCCGGGGCTCGAAACTTGCGATGGTTCAGACGACCATGGTCGCGGATGCCTTGCGTCGCGCGCATCCTGATCTGGTGATCGAGATTAAAGAGATTTTGACCTCCGGCGACTGGAAGCCTGAGCATGGCGAAACACGTCTGGCGGAAGCGGCCGGTGGCAAAGGATTGTTTGCCAAGGAGATCGAGCGGGCCCTGCTGGATGGTGTCATCGACTGCGGCGTGCATTCCTTAAAGGATATGCCATCCTTCCTGCCAGAGGGTCTTGAGATTTCCCATGTGCTGGAGCGTGAAGATCCACGGGATGCATTTTTGTCGCACCGCTATGACTCGCTGGCTGACATGCCGGCCGGGTCAGTGATCGGCACGTCGGCGCTGCGCCGACAGGCATTTTTGCTGGCAAAATACCCGCATCTCAAGGTGATTCCGCTGCGCGGAAATGTTCCGACACGTATCGAAAAGATGAAATCCGGGCAGGCTGACGGGATCATTCTTGCATGTGCCGGTTTAAAAAGACTGGGCTTAGAATCTGAAATTAAAGAATTTTTATCCGAGGGTGAATTTTTGCCCGGGGCCGCGCAAGGTGTGATCGGTATTGAAGTACGATCTGACGATACGGAAACTAAAAATCTCCTTTCCCCCCTTGGTGATTATGAAACGATGCTAATCGTTTCTGCTGAAAGGGCCGCTTTGCAGGTTCTTGACGGGTCATGCCGGACTCCTGTCGGCTCTTACGCGACACGGGACGGGGATCAGATGCACCTGCGCGTGGCGGTGGCTGCACCGGACGGCGGCACGGTTTATGCAGACGAGATATTCGGTTCGGTTGCCGGTATCGACGATGCGGTCAGGCTGGGCCAGGTGGTGGGTCTGCGTCTGAAAGCGCGAGTCCCGGCTGAACTTCTGACGGAATAGATTATGAATAAAACGATCCTGATCACCCGGCCTCTGGAGGACTATGCCGAAACGGCTTCCATGGTGATGGCATCCGGTTTCGATCCGGTCGCATGTCCGATGCTTCGGGTCGAGCCGGTGGGTCATCAGCCTCCTGAAGCGGATCGCTATCAGGCTCTGGTTTTTACCAGCCCGCGCGGCGTTGATCATCTGGCTGCTGGTCCCGGCTTGAAGGAATTGCCGGTCTATACGGTGGGGGATCGCACGGCGGATGTCGCCCGGCAGGCCGGGTACGTCAAAGTGACATCAGCGGGGGCTGACCTGAATGCGCTGGAGGCGCTTCTGTTTCTTGAAAACCTGTCACCTGACAAACCGCTGCTGCATGTTTGCGGCGAGGATGTGGTGCGCCCGATTGCCGTTCCCGGACGCCGCTTTGAATCGCTGGTGGTGTACCACGCGGTGCAGGCGGAGGAGCTTCCGGCGGGTGCACTTGCCGTAATACAGGATCGCGCCCCATACGGCGTGCTGTTCTACTCGGCGCGGACAGCAGAGGCGTTTGTCGCAGCTGTCAAGAAGGGTAGTCTTCAGCCTCAGTTTATGACAACAAGAGCTTTGTGTCTGGCGGATACAATGATAGAGTCTCTACGCGGCTTGCCGTGGCGATCTATCGTTGTGGCGCAACGCCCGGATCGTTCCGGCATGCAAGCCCTGCTGGATGCAGAAAAAGGAACCAACGCGATCATGAATGCACAGCCCGAGTCCCTTCCAGAGTCCCCTGCGGAACAAGATCAGAATGCCATTTCACCAGCTGAACCGGTGATCGAACGCTTTGGCGGCATTCGCCCGATGGCGACGAAGATGAATGTGCCGGTCACGACGGTGCAGGGCTGGAAGAAGCGCAATGTCATTCCCGGCAACCGCCGTGATGACGTGATCGAAGCTGCCCGCACGCACGGCATTCAGGTTCAAGAACTTCTGGGTCAGGTCGCTGTGCCTGCCGCCGCACCACAAAGTTTCCGTCAGAATGTTCAGGTTGCCGCTGCTCATATGACACCGGCGGATCAGGCGCGTCATGATGACGCTGTGGCCAAGGCTGCGAAGATCGAGGAAGAACTGCGTCAGACGCGGCTGGCGCATCAGGCGCTGTTGCAGTCGATGAAGGATGCCGAGAAAAATGCCGTGCGTAAAAGCGCGCTGGTCAGCGTGATCCTGCTGTCGGTCGTCGGGTTGTCGGCGGCTGTGCTGCTGGGTCCGGGCCGTCAGGGCACATTCAAGGAAGATGTCGCCGCGGTTCAGGAAATTCAGGCACTGCGCAGCGATATCGCCAAACTGGATGGCGACGTGGAAACCATGCGCACACAACAGAAATCGCTGAAAGACCTGATCCCTGCCGAAGTCACGGCGAAGATCGAGGATATCAAGGCGACAGCCGAAGACATGCAGAATCGTGTCGGCGAGATCAAGCAACAGGTTGAAACGGCGACTGAAGTCGCCAAGGCTGCCAAGGGCATTGCCAGTGATGTGCTGGGGCCGGATGGCGGCGATCTGCAACAGCGTCTTTCATCATTGGAATCGCAGGTACAGAACCTGACAGGGTCATCGGATCTGTCGGCCCTGATCGCGCGGATTGCTGAATTACAGCAGTCCCCGGAGGGTCAAAATCTGCTGTCGATGTCGACAGGTCAGCTGAATACGCTGATCGCCAGTCTCGGTGGCGACATGTCGAAATTTGAATCGGCGCTGCAATTGCAGCAAGGCACGAATACAGAGCTTGGTAATGTCATGCAGGGCGTATCGCCCGCCGATATGAAGGCGGCGACGCTTCTTCTCGGGTTGTCGCAATTCCGTTCATCACTGAACCGCAATGCACCGTTCGATGAGGATCTGAAGCTGCTTGAGAATGTATTGGGTGCCGATGATCCTGCTTTGCAGGAAGCGATCAAGCGTCTGGCGCCGCAGGCCAGCAAGGGTGTGCTGACCCCTGCCGGATTGTCGGATGAACTGAAATCGCTGGCGGGCGAGATCGTCGTGTCGTCGATCAAGGGCGAAGATGTATCGATCCGTGAGAAAGCGGCAGCCCGTATGAACGATCTGTTTCAGGTTGAAAAGAACGGCGAGCTTGTGACCGGCACTGATACGCAGGCCCGGATCGCCCGCGCGCAGAAAATGCTGGATGCCGGAAATATCGACGATGCTGTGACCGAATTGCAGGCGCTGCAGGGACCTGCGCGTGAAACCGCACAGCCGGTGATTGATGAAGCGCAAATGACATTATTGGCGCAACAGGTTCAGGAATTGCTGTCGCAAGGTGTGTCCGGCCATATGCGCGGCGGCAGTGGCATGAAATTGCCGTCGTTGCCCGACGGTCTTGATGTCGACAGCTTGATGGAATCGATTGAATCGATCAGCGGCGGCGTTCTGGGCACTGAAATGTTCGGTCCGTTTGCGCCGGGTCAGGATCTCATGGAAGGGCTGAATTCCGGCTTTGGCGGCGGCAGTGGCGCCAGCGTCGTGCGCCCGGACGGTTACAAACATCAACAATATTATGTCGCGCCATAGGCGGGGGACGGGGTAAGCCATGATATTTTTTCAGACCCTGTGGTTCATGATCAAAACCGCGATCCTGATCGCCGCCGGGGTCTGGCTGGCGTTGCGGCCCGGCTTTATCAATATCAGCTTCCTTGATTACGATGTGCGCATGCAGACGGGTGCCGGATTGCTGGCGGCCTATGTTGTCCTTCTGGCTGTCCTGTTTATGCATCGCCTCTATCTGGCGCTGGCCGATATTCCCCGCGCGTGGCGTCGTTATCATGAGCGCAAGCGTTATCAGAAGGGATTGCAGGCGGTCTCATTGGGATTGTCCGCCGTGGCGGCGGGGGACGCCAAGGTTGCCTCCTATCAGGCGCACCGTGCGCGGACGATGCTTCCCGATGACAAGGGCCTGTCGCTATTTCTGTCGGCGCAAGCGGCACGTCTGCGCGGCGATACCGATGCCGCGCGCGAAAACTTTCAGCGTCTGGTCGATCATCGCGACACGGCTTTTCTGGGCTTGCGCGGCCTGATGGTCACGGCGATGGAGGGGGGCGATGTCGAGAAGGCTTTGTCCCTGTCGCGTGAGGCGCTAGCCCTGCACCCGCGCCAGCCATGGGTTTTGCTGCTTGTCTATCAATTGACACTCCGGACTCACCAGTGGGCGGAGGCTGAGAAAATTCTGCGTCAGGCGCAGAAGGTCAAGGCGATCAGCTTTGAACAGGGCCGTTCTGATCAAATTGCTCTGAATTTGCAACAATCCGATGAAGTTCTGCATCGCGGTGAATTGCAGGCGGCCCTGCGTTTTGCCAAGAAGGCGCAGACGCTCGATCCGGCGTTCGTGCCGTCGGCCATACGCCTTGCCAGGATGTATCGTGATGAGGGTCATCGCCGCGCCGCCGTGAAAGTCATTGAGGCCTGCTGGCGTGTTCATCCGCACCCGGAACTGATATCGCTGTGGGATACATTGGCGCCTGAGAAGAAAAATAACGATATGGCGGTGCGTCTGCGCTGGTACGAGCGTCTGGTCGCGATCAAGCCCGACAGTGTTGAAAGCCAGATCGCCGTTGCGCGTGTGGCGATTGAAGACGGATTGTGGGGTGAGGCGCGGCAATATCTGGCGATGGCGGAAAAGCTGCAACCGAATGCGCGCCTCTATCGCTTGTGGGCGCGCTTCGCCGAGCGCCAGCACCAGCCGGAAGAATCGCGCCATTGGCTTGAGAAGGCGGCTGATGCACGCCCTGACAAGGTCTGGGTCTGCAAGGAAACCGGACGCATTTACGACCGCTGGCATGCGGTCGCCGAACCGCATGGTTCCTTTAATACAATCATCTGGGATGATGCGCATATCATCAGTGGCGGCGGTCAGTTGATGTTGCCGGAAAGCCCGCTGATGGTTGATGCTCCTGCGCGCGCGATTGCCCGCTAGAGCTTTGATCGTTTCGCTTGAATGGCGTTGCTCACGTACCTCTTGTACGCTTTGCTCCTGGCGCCTGATTCAATCAAGACGTTCTTTGCTCTAGTCCAGTATTCTCATTCGTAAAACGGGTTTCAGCAAGACGAAACCGGCAAGGAAGCCGCCGATATGTGCGGCCCATGCGACGTTGCTGTTCCCGGGGCCGCCGATCATGCCGAACACTACGGAGATTACGATCCAGAGGATGGCGAACGGCCATATGCCGTAGCGGTTGCCCGTGCCCAGGCCGTTTTGTTGTTGCATCATGAGCAGGACGGCGGCGAACAGACCGCTTAAGCCGCCGGATGCGCCGATGACGGGTGATGTTGACATCGGACCGAATACGAATTGTGTCAGTGCGGCCATCAGGTTGCAGAGCATGAAGAAAACGAACAGGCGCCTGCCGCCGATCCAGCGTTCGACGCCCGTGCCGAACGCCATCAGCATCAGCCCGTTCAGGATAATATGAGTCCAGCCGCCGTGAATGAAGGCGTAGGTAAAGGGGCCTGCCAGTGCTGGCCAGTTGAATGGTAGCGTTCCGCTGTAATAAGCCGGTGTAAACCCGAAATGGCTGAACACCCAGTATTGTTCCGGTTCGGCCAGAATCATGTCGGTCAGGACGTGGACAAGCAAGATCGCCAGAATCATGAACTTGGTCACGGGCGGCAGGTTGATCATGGGTCCGTGCGCCGCACGTGCCATGGCTTTTTCTGCCTTGCGCCGTTCTGCCGGGGTTGGCAGGCGCACGATATTATCGTTTCCATTCTGCGGCGGCGGTTCGTCTTGATCGTCAGAAGAATTCATCGGGGTGGTTTCCATACACAAGGAAGAGCTGCAGTCTACACCAGATTGCCGGAATGGCGAAGTCGGGAATAACAACAATGCTTTACGACCTTTTACAGGGTTTATCTGTGCGATGCAAAACGGGTGGGTTTTATCCGCCAGTGGCCTCTGCTAAGGTTCCTTGCCCGTCCATACCCTGTTTTCGATAACAGGATCACAACAAAACGGAGTTATTCATGGCTTATGATTTCACCACAGCAGCGAATTCGGTCGAAGAATTCTGGATGCCGTTCACGCCGCAACGCCTGTTCAAGAAGGCACCGCGCATGGTCGTGCGTGCCAGCG